>JAAEPF010000017.1:300000-527196 GCA_024222295.1 Actinomycetes bacterium | reverse complement strand
GGTGCGGGTGATGCCGATTCCGAACAACAGGTAGGGCAGGTATGTGCACCCGAACCCGAGCAGGGCGAGCCATCCCAGCATCGCTGCGGTGGGCATCGCGATGCCCACCGCGGCCGCGAGCACGATTCCACCGGCCGGCAGCACCAGTGCGTACACCAACGTTGCACCCAACCGGTCGAACAGTCGACGCCCGAGGATGTAGTAGCTCGAATAGCTGAGCCCCGACACGAGCCCCCACGTGACCGACACCGCGGTGACGTTCACCGTGCCGCCGGCAGACGCGACGAGGGCAACCACGCCCAACACCGACACGGCCGCCGCCACGACCAACGGCGGAGCGAGGCGCTCGCCGAGAAAGACCGCCGCCGCGCGAATCACCCAGATCGGCGCTGTGTAGAGCAGCACGTAGGCGAGCGAGATGCCGCCGGTGTCGACTGCCAGGGGCAACGACACGTAGAACACGACGATCCCGATGACGGCGAAACCGACAAGGGGCAACCATGCGGCCCTCAATCGGTCGGGCAACGACACGTCGCCGGCGGGCCTGCTCCTGTCGGAACCGGGAGCAGGACGCCGGAGCCCCGGTCCGCGCACCGCGAGGTGCACCACGAAACAGGCCCCACCGATCAGGGCGCGCCACGCGCCGACGTCCTCGGCAGCCATTCCCAGGTCCGCGAGTTCCCGGGTGCACACCCCGATCAGAGCCCAGAGCGCGGCTGCGCCCGCGACCAGGGCCTCGCCACCGACAACCCTTCGGCCGACCACTTGGGGCTCAGTCCCGGCGTGCAGGCATCAGGACCCGGCCACCGACTTGGCCCAGCGGTAGTCGGCCTTGCCGGCCGGGGACCGCACGATGGCATCAACCGGGTGTACTTCGCGGGGCGCCTTGTACCCCGCCAGCTTCCCCTTGCAGTACTCGGCCAGGTCCTCGGCGGTGGGCGCGTCGACGCCCTCGGGCGACGCAACCACGGCCACCACCTGCTCACCCCACCGCTCGTGGGGAGCACCCACGACGAGTACGTCATACACACCCGGGTGGCCCTTGAGCACACCCTCGACCTCCTCGGGGTAGACCTTCTCGCCCCCGGTGTTGATGCTCACCGACCCACGCCCGAGCAGGTTGACCGATCCGTCCTCGGCGACTGTCGCCATGTCACCGGAGATCACCCACCGGGTGCCGTCGATCTCCCTGAAGGTCTCCGCGGTCTTCTCCGGAGCGTTGTGGTATCGCAGCGGGATGTAGCCGCAGTGCGCGATGCGGCCGATCGTGTCCGACCCCGGCTCCACCTCCTTGCCGTCGTCGTCGAGCACCTTGGTGCCCTCGGCCACGCTGTCGAACACGGCCGTGCCCGGCACCGACTGCCCGGGTTCCAGTCGGGAGCTGCCCTGGATGCCGGTCTCGGAGGACCCGAACCCGTCGGTGAACACCACGTTGGGCATCATCTCCATCAGGCGTCCCTTGGTGGACTCCGACAGGGGTGCGCCCCCGTTGGAGAACGCAAACAGGCTCTCGATCTCGAAGGGACCATCGCTGTCCCATGCATCGGCGAGCGGGCGGGCCATGGCGTCGCCCACCACCGTGGTGGTCGACACGTTCTCGCGCTCGATGGTGCGCCAGATGCCGAGCGGCTCGAACGAACCCGAGTGCAGCACCACCTTCGCGCCACAGAACAACCACATGAGAGCCACCCACTGGGCGGCGGCGTGCATGAGCGGCGCAAGCGCATAGAAGGTGAAGTCGAAGTCGATGATCCTGTCGACCATCTCGTCGGGGCTGGCGACCGGGCCGTTCATGCGCATCGGGTCACCACCGGAGAGGCAACCGAAGAACGCATCGCCGTGACGCCACACGACTCCCTTTGGCAAGCCTGTGGTGCCGCCGGTGTAGATCACGTAGAGGTCGTCGTCGCCACGACCCTCGACCACCGGACGCTCGGCCGAGGCGGCAGTCAACGCCTCTTCGTAGGAAGCCGCTCCCTCCAATCGCGATACGTCACCGGGGTCACCGGTGACGAGGGTCTCGCGCAGGCTGGGCACGTCGCCACGGATCTCGACGATGTTGTCCACGAATCCCGGTTCGCACACCACCGACACGAGACCTGAGTCGGCAAACAGGTGCAGCAGCTCGTCGGCCACGTAGCGGTAGTTGATGTTGACCGGCACGGCACGGATCTTGAAGCAGGCCAGGAGTGTCTCGATGTACTCGATGCTGTTCGTCAGATAGCAGCCGACGAAGTCACCCGCCCCCACGCCGGTCGAGGCCAGGTGGTTGGCGAGCCGGTTGGCGCGCTCCTCCAGCTCGCCGTAGGTGCAACGCTGGTCGCCGCAGACCAGCGCCTCGCGATCGGCCACCCGGTCGGCCGCTGCCTCCCAGATGTCCGCGATGTTGTAGGTCTTCGGAACGGCTCCCGCGTCAGTCATGGGCCCGGACGATAGTTGGCCGCCCGGGGCGGGCCCGGCCGAGGCCTACCGGGGCGCCCGTCAGCGGGCGTTGCTGATGACCGCCTCGGCGTCGTCGTCGAAGCGGTGCGCTCCACGGCGCACCCATTCGGCGGAGATCGCCAGGGGGATGAGCAGCACCGCCATCGCGGGCCGCAGCGAGCCGAACAGGTCCGACGTCGCCCCCACGAGCGGCGGACCGGCCGCAGAGCCGAACGCCAGCAGGAACTGCACCGATGAGAAGGCCATCCCGCGCATGTGGGCTGGCACCACGTCGGCGACCGCGGCGGTGAGGTTGGGGATCGCCATGGCGATGAACACGTTCGACATTCCGAAAGCCGCCGCCTGGGCCGGCAATGAGGGCAGCAACACGAAGGCTGCGAAGAACGCCGAGCCGGCCAGCAGCGCCGTTCCGGCAAGGCGCAGCCGCCAACCCGCCCGGTTGCCGTGGTGGCGGTCGCCCATGCGGCTGCCGATGATGATGCCGATCACGATCCCGGTTCCACCCACCCCTCCGGCGATTCCGCCGGCCTCGGACTCGGCCAGGGAATGGACCTCCTCGAAGTAGGCCGTCGACCAGAAGAACAGCGAGGCGAGAGCGGAGAAGAGGACCGGTATGCCCACGAGCAGGATGCGCATCGTCGGGATCGCCCAGAGCATGCGGAACTGTGCGATCGTCGGCGGGCGGCCGTCGCCGTCGTCGTCGGTGGCGCCAGCCTCGACATCGGCGGAAGCCGGGGCGTCACCCGCAGCAGCCGTCTCCGGCAGCTCGCGGCCTCGCCTGTCCAGCATGTCGCCGAGGCCGCGGGCAGGCTCCCGGAGGGTGAGTACGGCCAGCACGGCGAGGACGCCGGGTGCTGCGAGGACCACGAACGCGGTCCTCCACCCGAATGCGTCGGACAGCGCGGCGCCGACTGCGATGCCGAGGGGAAGCCCGAGGTAGTTGGCCATCCGTTCGTAGCCGTACGCCCTGGCCCGGGCACGGGCTGGATGCGCGTCGGCGATCAGCGACGAGGCCGCGGGGTTGTTGAGTTGCCCGGCCGCACCGAGCAGCACCCTCGTGAACAGGAACACGGCGAACACGGGCGCCAGGGCCGATCCCACAACCACGAGGGTCCACAGCACCGCTGCTGCGCCGAGCACCAGCACGCGCTTGTGGTTGTCGGCGAGGTGGGCGGAGGGAACGGCTGCGGCGAGGCTTCCGAGCACTGCCGCGCTGGGGATCAGCCCGGCGAGGGTGTCGCTGAGGCCGAAGGTCTCCTGGATCGCGGTGAGTGAGCCTCCGGCCATCCCCACTGCGGTCGTCTCGAGCAGCGCGACGATCGAGCACACGATGGTGATCCGCCATCCGATCGGCGCCTCGGAGGCCAGGCTCAGCCCCGCGAGGGGATCGCCCGCCACACCCGAATCAGCCTGCGTTTCCTCAGTCGTTCCCATGCCCATGTCCAACCCCGACCGCCTGCGGCCACCGTGGCTCGCCTCACCGGTCGGATTGTTCTTCGGCGCACACCCAACCCCCGGATGCACGTAGCGGAACATCGTTCCACTATTTGGGCCAGCACGCCCATCGGGCCGGGCACCGTGTTCGGCCATGCAAGCGGCGGCACCTCGGATGGGCTGAACTGGGGACATGCCCACATGGCCATGGAGTCGCGACCGGGGAGCCCGAAGCGGGCGGGTTTCCGGCCGGCCACCCTCGGCCAACGGGGCGTCATCGCTGCACCTGCGATGGGACCTCGAGGGCCCGCTGGCCGAGGTGTCGGTCGAGCTGCGCGTGCTCGAGCCGCCGACCACGGCCCGGCTCTACTTCTGGGCCCTGCAGGCGGACTTCGCGGACTCTGCGGGCAGGGCCGCGGGTGGCGCCCACTGCGGTCTGCAATGGCACCCGGGACACGCGGACTCAACCGCGGCCAACTGGGGTGGGTACCACGCCGGCGGCGGCGAGCTGCCGGGCTCCCGATCGCCGCTGCCCTCGAAGATGGACAACGCCAACACGCGTGACTTCGCCTGGCGCGCGGGCACCACCTACCGGCTGTGGATCCACCCCGCTGGTGAAGCGGCACCCCAGCTCCCACCCGGGCCACCGCCGGGAACCACGGCCTGGCGCTGCACGATCACCGATCTGGGTTCCGGCGAAGCCACCGTGCTGCGCGACCTCTACGTGCAGGGTGAGCATCTGACGGGCGCAATCGTGTGGTCAGAGGTGTTCGCCCGTTGCGATGACCCGTCGGTCTCGGTGCTCTGGTCGCAGCCGAGCGGCCTGACGACGAGGGGCGACCGGGTCACGCCGCTGCGGGCCTCGGTCAACTACCAGAGCCATGCCGACGGCGGGTGCGCCAACACCAACTCGTTCCCGGTCGACGGCGCCGAGGCGGTCGGACTCGTGCAACAGACCAACTGCAGTCGAGAGACACCCCAGGGAACAATGCTGGCCTGGCCGCGACGAGGATCACCCTGAGCGCCCAAAACTAGAATGTGTTCTAGTTTCTTGGCTGTCCTAGGGTGGCCGGATGGCCATGCCGACTGATGTCCCGATCATCGACACGATGATCGGCTTCCCCAGCAGCGACCGCAGCCAGGTCTACAAGTTCCTGGCCCCATCCCTGCGCGACAAGGAGTCCCAGGAGGACTTCAAGATGCCGGCGCAGTACATGTTCAAGGACGTGCCGGCAGAGATCGGCGAAGGCGTCGACCCCGTCGCGGTAACCCTGCACAACATGGACACCTTCGGGGTCGGCCGCGGCATGGTGAACGTCGGCAACGAACAGCGTGAAGCACCACGCAGGGCCGTGCGCGACTTCCCCGACCGGTTCCTGCCGTGCATCGACGTCGACCCCCGCGAGGGAATGGACGCCGTGCGACGCATCAAGTCCTTCCATGACGAGTACGGCGTGGTGGCCGTCACCAGCTTCCCCGCCGGTGTGTCCACCGCCATCAATTCGGCGCCCTACTACCCCATCTACGCGGCGTGTGTGGAGTTGGACCTGCCGATCTTCCTCACCGTCGGTGTGCCGGGTCCCCGCGTGCCCCTGGAGCCGCAGAAGGTCGAGTACCTCGACGAGATCTGCTGGTTCTTCCCTGAGCTCAAGGTCGTCATGCGCCACGGCGCCGAACCGTGGTGCGACCTGGCCGTGAAGCTGATGCTCAAGTGGCCCAACCTCTACTACTCCACCTCGGCATTCGCCCCCAAGCACTACCCGAAGGCGATCCTCGACTACGCCAACAGCCGCGGCGCCGACAAGGTTCTGTACGCCGGCTACTTCCCCGCGGGCCTCACCTACGAGCGGATCATGTCGGAGCTGCCCAACGTGGCACTGAAGGACGAAGTGTGGCCGAAGTTCCTCGGCGGCAACGCCGCCCGAGTACTCGGCCTCGACTGACACAACCTTCGGGCGTGCTGAGCCACTCGGGTGTGCCGCACCACTCATCCTCCTTTCCCGAGTAGCCACGCGTCGATCTGACGCCAAACGCCTCCGAAAACCGGGATGAGTGGATGAGCACACGGGGTGGGGAGCGCGCCGACCGGGCCGCGCGACCCGGTGACAATGGGTGGGGCGGGTCCTACGTTCGCCCGATGGGAGAGATCGGGGCAGATCCGACTTCACTTCGGCGCACCGCCAGCACCATGAGAGCCGCGAGCAGGGAGCTGCACGACTCACGCAGGCGCATGACCGGCCTGGTGCACCGAAGCTCGTGGCGGGGCCGCGACGCCGACGGCTTCCGGTCCCGGTGGAAACGGAGCTCGGGTGACCTCGGCAACGCCGCGGAGATGCTCGACGGCCTCGCAAGTGAACTCGAGCGCAACGCCGACGAGCAGCTTGTGGCGTCGAGCTCCGTCGCCGGCCTCGGCCTGACCGGATCGGCCCCGGGCCCGTCGACCCGACCCACAGACCGGGCCGAGGACGGATCGCTCGCAGACCGGATACCCCATCGGATCGAGACCTACCGCCTGACCGGCGACGGATCCGCCGGGCTCGGGCTCAAAGGGGAGAAGCAGGTGACCGTCGAGCACCTGCCCACGGGCAGAGCAGTCGTCTGGGTGGAGACCGCCGGCGGACTCACCGCGTCAGGCGGCTTGGGTGGTGGGATCGGAGCCGAGGGCCTTGCCGGAATCGCGCTGGTCGCCGATGGCACCGCTGAGTTGGTTGCGATGGAGCGCAGGGGCTGGCTGATCGATGACGATGAGATCGCAGCCTTCATCGGAAAGGGTCTCCTGCAGGAGCTGGTGGAGGCAACCGAAGGTGGTCCGCTGTCCGCGGGAGCGCCCAGCACCGGCGACCTTCCTCTTGTCGGAGACTTCCTTCAGCGCAACGACCTCGACTCACCACTCACCCCGATGGGACTCCTCGCGGCGCCGATCTCGTTCCTGGGACACAAGACCCTCGACCTGGTCGGCCTCGGAATCGACGACCCCGACTTCACCGAGGAGTCCCTGACGCTCGGAGGAGCCCTCGAGGCCACCGGCGACCTCGGCATCGTGACGGCCGGAGCGGGGCTCGGCTTTGCGACCACAGCGGCCATCAGCCGGGGCCCCTCGGGCGACAGCCTGAAGGTGACATTCGGCGCCGAAGGTGGCGCCAGAGCAGCAGTGGATGGGCACTCGGCCTCGGGCGAGACAACGGTTGAGGTACCGCTGGGAGACAACGAGGAGGCGCTGGTCAGCATGACCACGACCACCCACGTGGGTGACCACGCGAGCATCGCCATGTCCACCTACGATCCGGGCCGGCTCGACCTCGCGTCGGTGCTGCACGACGTCGCGAACGGCGACTTGACCTCCGCAGCCGAAGGCGTTGGCGCAATGCTCGACGAACTGAACGATCCGATCGAATCCGTTTCCATCGACGGCCATATCGACAGCCAGGTGGTCGAGGATGTCGGCGGCGAGGTCAGCGCCGGACCGAGCTTCGAGGTACGCGTCGGCGGAGGACGGGTCGTGACGACCTTCGACCGGTGACCAGGTCTGGACGGGCGGAGCCGCCCGGGCCTCAGCCCTCTACGGTGACGTTGACTTCGTAGAGCAGCTCGTCACCCGAGTACACCGAGAGCACGGCCTTGCCATCGCCGACCGCTTCGGCTCCTGCAACGAAGTCCGCCGAGCCGTCGCTGTAGGCGTCTTGGGTCTCGAGCACGTCGGTGTCGTCAGCTGAGACCTTGTCGGCGTCGGGCGTGTTGATCCGGATGAACTCGCCGACCTTCATCGTCACGTCTTCAGCCCCATCGACCTCGATCGGTGGCAGTGCCGAAGTGCCGCTGTCATCGGGGGCTGCGGTGGTGGTCGTGGAGTCGGAGTCGTCACTGGAGCAGGCCCCGGCGAACACGAGAGCGGCCGACGCAAGGATGGCGAGTGCGGTCTTGTGCATGACATCACGCTATCGGCGACATCGCCGGAATGGTCGCATGCGTCCCAGTGCGGGATTCGAGGCGGCCGGGCCGCCGGACACGGTTCAGCCGAGCAGCAGCTCCACCGCGTCACCGAGGTGTGGCATCACGCCTTCAGCTTCCTCGGTGCCGGAGATCCAGCTCACCTGGGCGGCAAGCCACACGTCGGACAGCAGGTCGATGCGCACCACCAGTTCCTCGGAGATCTCATCCTCCACAAGGGCGTCAGAGATGATGCGCCGCATCTCGTCGCGCACCGAGGCAACGACGGGGGCAACGTCGGTGTTGCCCGAGACCAATGCACGGATCATCGCCATGGTGACCTCGGGTTGCGCCTGAAGTGCTCGATTGGCACGACGCAGCACGTCGATGACTCGCTCGACGCTGTCCTTTCCCTCCGGAGGGCGCACGGCAAGTCGGTCGGCAAGGCCGCGCACCTGATCGAGCATCACCGACAGGAGCAGGTGCTCCTTGGACGGGAAGTAGCGGTACAGCGTGCCCAACGCCACGTCGGCGCGTGCAGAGACCTCGCGCATCTGGACGCCGTCCCACCCGCCTTCGAGCGCGAGCTCGAGCGCGACTGCCAGCATTCTGTCGCGTCGCGCCGTCTGCGACTCGGTGAGGCTCTGTGAGTGCACGCCCGCAGCATACGAGAACGCGTTCTAGTTATGCGTCATTCGTCCAGGCGACGACCGGCCCCGCGACCGACTCGATTGCGGCGGTGTCACCAAGTCGAACCGGAACCTCGTCGACCCCGACCTGTGTGGCTGCAAGCTCCGACTCGATCAGCGCAACGTGGTCGGCGGCGCCCGACCACGCAGGCCCGCCCTCGCGCCACACCTGCAACCTGACCGGGGCACCCAGCTCCTCTGCCAGCGCCAGCACGGCACCCGACTCTGCGGAGTCGATGCCCGGCTCATCGGTTACTGCCAGCACAGGCCGGCCCTCCAGCACGCAACACAGCGCCGCGGCCGCCGCAAAACCTGGCGCGTTCGTGGCCGGAACGCACACGGAGTTGGGAATCGAGGTCGGAAATGCGCGCGCGACCCAGAGCCCGGCGGCGCCCGCATCGGCCACCGCCATTGCCCGCTCGGGCAGGGCACCCGACAGGTGAAGCGCCGCACGGGCCGGGCTGAGTGGGGCACCGTCGTCCTCGTACAGGGGCGTGATCACCTCGGCAAGCGCCCCATACAGCGGCGGGCGTTGCGCAGGCGCGTCACCGCCGGTCTCCCAGCGGGCACACAAGGCGCCCAGTTGGCCGGGATGCACGTCCTGCACGACCTTGCCGGCCAAGACACCGGCGCCGAGCTCGTTGTCATCGAGACCGGAGGTGACCACGACGTCGACATCGTCGAGTCCCGCGAGTTCCAGGTCCCGCTGCTGCAGGCCGACGGTGCCGAAGTGCCACGGCGAGTCCCAACGCTCGATTCCCTTGGCACCCCAGGTGTTGAGCACTCCCGCGCCGAGCGACCGGCTGGCGCTTCGAACGCCGTCGAACGCGCCGGTGCGCACCACACCCGTTCCGGCCACCACCATGAAGCGCATCCCTGCCATGGATGGATCGAGGGTGAGCACCGGCTGACGGTCCGCAACGGCGGACGCCGAAGTGTCGACCGGGACTTCAGCGGACAGCTCCAGATCGAGGTGCAGAGCCGTGGTACCCGGCAACACGAGCCCCGCCGGATCCACCAGCGCATCGAGCATCTCCTCGGGCGAACCAACTGTCTGCAGTGGCGCCATGCCACCTGGTTCGCTGGAGAGGTGCAGGATCGGGCCGGGTAGCAGGGCAGCACCGAAGCGCGCCCTGCCGTCGACCTCACCGATGCGACCGTCGGCGTCGGCGAGAAGCACGGCGAGGTCTGCGGAGGACACGGGTACGTGTGCGGGCAGGGCCGGTCCGTGGAATCCGTCAGTGGCATCGGGGCCGACCGGGATACGCTCACCCCAGCAGCGCCTCACACCCAGCTCGGCCAGGCGGCGCGCAAGCAGGTCGGCGACGTTCATTGGTCGCTCCCCGCGGTGTGTTCACCTGCGAAGTGGTCCAGGGCCAGCTCGATCGCGTTGACCAGCGACGTGTCGAGGTCCGCGAACGTGTCGACGGCACCCAGCACGCGTTGCCAGCCCTCAGCAGGGCTCCCCCATCCGAGCGCGTCGCAGATGCCGGTCTTCCAGTCGGTGCCCGGCGGGATGTCAGGCCATGCCGCGATGCCCACCGATCGGGGTCGCACACACTGCCAGATGTCCACGTAGGGGTGACCCACGACGATCACATGCTCCGAGTCGACCGTCGCGGCGATCCGGCTCTCCTTGCTGCCCTCGACCAGGTGGTCGGCCAGCACGACCAGCGATCTGCCGGGCGCCGGGCCGAACCGGGCGACCTCGGCCGCGAGGTCGTCGAGTCCACCGAGGGGCTCCACCACCACCGCCATCTCGCGCAGCTCGTCACCCCATACCCGTTCGATGAGCTTGGCGTCGTGGTCGCCCTCCACCCAGAGCCGCGAGGCCCGGGCGATCTGCGCACGTTGCTGTGCGTCCACAACCGCGCCCGCCGCACTGGTGCGTGTGTCGGCGCTGCCGACAACCTCGGGAGCGACCAGGGTGACCGTCTCGCCGTCGACCGCGAACGCGCCCGGGCGGTTGCGGAAGCTGTGGCAGGCACCGTTGGCGTCGCGCAACTCCACCACGTCGCCCGCGAACCTGCTCAGCTTTCCCCGTTTGCCGCTGGGACGGTGCAGCACACCGAGGTCCATCGCCGCCGCCACGGCCGGATAGCTCTGTGACGGCCTGCTGGCGCCCGCCGTGATCTCGTCGAGGATGTCACCGGTCACCGAAGCGACGGTAGTGCGGCGCCGGCCCCGCCAGGTGCAGCTCGACTCAGGTGAAGTAGCGGTCCGCGTAGCCGCGGAGCATTTCCTCTGCTTCGTCGCCGCTCGGCTTGTCCGACCCGACGGCCCGCCAGGCGGAGGTGAGGATCGTGCCGACGCCTGCACCCTCGAGGTCCTCGAGCAGGCCCGGGCTCGGGGGTGCCAACGGCGAGGCGATGATTTCGAAGGGGCGATCGGCCGTGCCTGCGTCCTGGCGCCGCTGGTCGAGTGTGCGGCAGTGCTCGACCAGCTCCTCGGGCGGGTAGTACATCCCGAGCCATCCGTCGTTTCGGGCGGCCCGGTCGAACGCGATGTCGGAGTGCCCGCCAACGTAGACGGGCACCGGGTCCTCAGGGGCGGGCTTCATCTCCACCGGATCGAAGTCGTAGAACTCGCCGTGGTACTCGGCCATCCCGCCTGCCCAGAGCGCGTGCATCGCCTCGATCATCTCGTCCATGCGCTTGCCGCGACGCTTGAAGGACTGCTCCAGCAGTTCGAATTCCTCGGCCATCCACCCGGCTCCGATGCCGAGGGCCACTCGGCCACCGCTGAGGTAGGCGGCCGTGCCGACCGCCTTGGCGACCACGAAGGGGTTGCGCAGCGGCAGCACGTAGACGTTGGTCATGAACCGCAGCTCGGTCGTGACCGCTGCCATCGATGCAATGGCAATCCATACGTCGGGCCAGTGTTCGTCGGGGGAGAACTGCGGCACACCATCGGGCGTGTACGGGTACTTCGACTCGAGGTAGCTCGGATAGACGACGTGGTCGGACACCGCCACCGAGTCGAAACCGACTTCCTCGGCCACCGCGGCCAGTCGGTTCCAGTCCCGGGGATCGGCCCCGATCATCGCATTGCAGAACTTCACGACTGTGCCCTTTCACGGAGTTCGTATCGCAGCACCTTGCCGCTGGCGTTGAGGGGCAGCTCGGTGAGCACCTCGACGGTCCTCGGCGCCTTGTAGTTGGCCATGTTGTCCTTGGCCCAGGCCACCACGTCGGCGCCGTCGAGCAACACGCCGGCCGCGGGGACCACGAACGCGTGGGCCACTTCGCCCATGCGCTCGTCGGGCACGCCCACGACCGCAGCCTGGGCGATACCGGGGTGGGCGCCGAGCAGCGCCTCGATCTCGGCCGGATAGGCGTTGAATCCGCCGACGATGAACATGTCCTTGAGGCGGTCGGTGATGTCGAGGTAGCCGCGCTCGTCCATCACCCCCACGTCGCCGGTGTGGAGCCAGCCTTCGGCGTCGATGGCCTCGGCGGTCTGCTCGGGGTCCTCGAAATAGCCCTGCATCACGTTGTAGCCGCGCACGACGACCTCACCCGCCTCGCCTGCGGGCTTCTCGTTGCCGTCGCCGTCGACGACCCGCACCTCGATGCCGGGGATCGCCCGGCCCGAGGAGTGCGAGATGGTCTCGTCCGCGTCGTCGGAACGGCAGACCGTCACGACACCGCAGGCTTCAGTGAGGCCGTAGGCGGTGAGGACCGTCTCGAAACCGAGCGTGGCGCGCATGGCCTCCACGAGTGACACCGGCACCGGAGCGGCGCCGGTCACCGCCAGCCTCAGCGTGTCGACCTGTTCCGGAAAGAAGTCAGGGTGGTTGAGCAGGGTCTGGTACAGCGTGGGTGGCCCGGGGATCATCGAGATCCGCTCGAGGTCGATCACCTCCGCCGCGCGGTCGATGTCGAAGCTCGGCAGGGGCACCAGCGTGCAGCCGGTCATGAGCGAGGCGAGGATGCCGGCCTTGTACCCGAACGTGTGGAAGAACGGGTTGATGACCAGGTACCGGTCATCGGCGCGCAGGCCCACGATGTCGGCCCAGTCGGCGAACGCACGCAGGCTGGCGGCGTGGGTCTGGACAACACCCTTCGGCGCACCCGTGGTGCCCGAGGTGAACATCATGTCGCTCATCGACTGCGGCGTCACCGCAGCGGCCCGGGCATCAGCCACGACGGGATCGATCGATTCGCCGGCGGCGATGAACTGCTCGAACTCGACCGTGCCGTCGGGCACTGTGCCCTCGTGGCGCATCACGACCACCTGGTCGAGTGACTGGCGCATCCCCGGAGCCGCTTCGTCGAGCATCCGGACGTACTCGTTGCCGAGGAACCCGGCGACGGTGAACAGCACCCTTGCACCGGAGCGGCGGATGATGTCGGCCGCCTCGACGCCCTTGTAGCGGGTGTTGAGCGGCACCAGGGCGGCGCCTGCCTTGTGCAGGCCCAGCAACGCGACGACCCACTCCCAGGTGTTGGGTGCCCAGATGGCCACCCGGTCGCCCGGCTCGACACCCGCTGCGATCAGCGCGCGGGCCGCGGCGCCGGCCTGGCCGGCGAGCTGGTCATAGCTGATCCGCACCTCCGGTACGACCGACAGGTCGACGATCGCCTCGGCGTCGCCGCGCCGTGCGGCGGCGTCGTCCAGCAGCTCGCCGATGGTTCCCCAGCGCAGGTCGCCGCGAGTGCCCTCGTCTTCACTCAACTTGTCCCCCTTGCCCGGTCGGGTCCGTGTCTGCGCCGGTCGCAGCTCGACTCAGTTGCCCTCACCGAACGCCCCAGCCTCGCGCAACTCCGCGAGGCGGTCTTCGCCGTAGCCGAGCACCTCGCGCACGACCTCGTCGTTGTGCTGGCCCGCGGTCGGAGCAGGAGTCGGGTCGACCGCCTCCTCACCGACGAACTTCACCGGATGGGGAAGCATGTCGGCCCCGTGGGTGTCGTATGGCAGGAAGTCCAGGCGGTCCTTGAACTGCGGGTCGTCGGCGAGGGTCTGAGGAGTGTTGACCGGCGCGATGGTTGTGTTGACCTCGCCGGACCAGACGATCCACTCTGCTGTCGTCCTGGTCTTGAAGATCTCGACAAGTTCGCGACGCATCTCGGTGTTGCCCTTGGCATGGTCCGCGAACTTCGACCCGGGCCAGCGTTCGAACATGTCCATCCGGCCGACTCCTTCGCAGAAGTTCTTCCAGAACTCCTGCTCCGAGGCCATGAACAGGACGTGCCCGTCGGCCGACTCGTAGATCTGGTAGCGAACGCCGTCGCGCATACCGGCCGTGCCAGGGGCGCGGCGCTCGTAGTTGTCGGCCGCGTTGCCGGTGACCTCGTCCTCGGGCCGTTCGTACGCCTTCCAGGTCTCGCTGCGGTACCAGTCCATGTAGGCCGCCGAGTCGGACTGGGCGATCTCGAGGAACGAGCCCTCGCCTGTCTCCCTGGCTCGGATCACGCCTGCGAGAAGACCGAAGGCACCGAACAGCGGGCCGGCGTGTATGCCGGTGGAGGGGTGCTCGGGGATGCAGGGGAACCCGTTCTCGTCGTGGTCCGGATTCACGAGCCCCGCCCACGTGTCATAGGCGATGCCGTGGCTGGGCAACTCGGCGTACGGGCCCGTCATGCCGTAACCCGAGATCGTGCAGAACACGATCCTGGGGTTGATCTCCAGCAGGTCCTCGAACCCGAGGCCACGCTTGGCCAGTGCACCGGGCCGCATGGCCTCGATGACCGCGTCGGCGTCGCGCACGAGGTCGAGGAAGATCTCCTTGCCTTCCTCGGTGCGCAGATCGAGGGTGATCGAGCGCTTGCCGCGGTGGATGTGCCAGTGCAGCAGCGAGGAGTCCTCGATGATCGGCCAGGTCATCTGCCGGATGTAGTCGCCCTTCGGCGGCTCGACCTTGATGACGTCTGCGCCCAGGTCGGCGAGATGCGTGCCGACCGCTCCGGGGCCGAGGAGCGAGACCTCGATGATTCGGAGTCCTGCGAGTGGCGCCTGGGATGGTGCGGGCATTGTCGTTCTCCCCTGGTTCGGGCGGTGAGGTTCAGGCCGTCTGGTTCTGGCTTCGGTTGTTTCTGACGGGTCGTCAGATACTAGGTGGATCACCACCCTCGACAACAACGCAACGGGGTCATACGGCACCGACCGCGAGCGGCGCCGGCGTCGCAACTCGTTGCACGACGAAGCTAGAGTTGGCTCGTCCGGCCTTGTACAGGAGTCGAGTTGGCGCACCGCATTGTCATTCTGGGAGCCGGAACCGGAGGCACCCTCACAGCAAACCGCTTGCGCAAGGAATACAGCCAGGACGAGGCGTCGATCACGGTCGTGGACCAGGACGACCTGCACGTCTACCAACCCGGCCTGTTGTTCCTGCCTTTCGGCCTGACCCGCGCCGAGGACATCACCCGGCCACGGGGCAAGCAGTTGCACCGCGGCATCGAGTTCCGCCAGAGCGGCATCGACCGTGTCGACATCGAGGCCGACACGGTGCATCTCGAAGACGGCGGCGAACTCCCCTACGACCTGCTCGTCATTGCCACCGGAGCGACCCTCCTGCCGGAGGAGACCGAGGGACTCACCGGCCCGGGATGGCACGACAAGGTGCATACCTTCTATGACCTCGAGGGCGCGGCTGCGCTGGAACCGGCACTGGCCGACTTCGACGGCGGCAAGCTCGTGATCAATGTGGTCGACATGCCGATCAAGTGCCCCGTGGCACCGCTCGAGTTCGCGTTCCTGGCCGACTGGTACTTCCACGACGTGAATCTGCGCGACAAGGTCGACATCACCTACGTGACGCCGCTCGACGCGGCCTTCACCAAGCCCGTCGCCGCCGAACGCCTCGGCGGAATGCTCCAGGAGAAGGGCATCCACCTGGAGACCGAGTTCAACACGGGCGAGGTCGACGGCCGGTCCGGCAAGCTCGTCTCATGGGACGAGCGCGAGATCCCCTTCGACATCGCGGTGATGATCCCCGTACACGGCGGCCAGCCGTTCGTGGGGCGATCCGAAGGCCTCGGCGATGCCCTCGACTTCGTGCCGACGGACAACGCCACTCTGCAGTCCAAGGCCAAGCCCAACGTGTTCGCTCTCGGCGACGCCACCAACCTCCCCGCTTCCAAGGCGGGCTCGGTCACGCACTTCGAGGGCGAGGTGTTGGTGGAGAACATCAAGCGTTTCCTCGCGGGCGACGACCTCGATGCCACCTTCGACGGCCACTCCAACTGCTTCATCGAAACCGGCTTCGGCAAGGCGATGCTGATCGACTTCAACTACGAGCAGGAACCGGTGCCCGGGCACTTCCCGGCCCAGATCGGCATGCCGCTGATGAAGGAGTCGAGGATGAACCACCTGGGCAAGTTGATGTTCCAGTGGTTCTACTGGCACGCCCTTCTCCCGGGGCGGGACATCCCCGGGATCGGCCACGACATGCCGATGGCCGGCAAACAGATCAACTGACTCACGACACAGGAGAACGGACAACCCATGCCCACCATCACCGTCGCAGGAACTGAGGTCGACGTGAACGACGAGGGGTTCTTCACCGATCCCTCCCAATGGACCGAGGAGATGGCCCCGGAGCTCGCGGCCGCCGAGGGAATCGACGCCCTCAACGACCAGCACTGGACCGTCATCCGGTTCATGCGCAAGGAGCAGGAGGAGAACGGCACCGGCCCCACGGTCCGGGCGCTCGGCAAGACCTCCGGCGTGACGGTCAAGGAGCTCTACCAGCTGTTCCCCAAGGGTCCGGCGAAGATTGCGGCGAAGGTCGCCGGGATCCCCAAGCCCCGCGGCTGCATCTGAGCACGGCCCTTCCCGAACCGGACCGGACCCCTACCCACCCGACAAGAGACACCGACAGAAGAGGACCGACGACAATGACCACCGTCGAGAATGCCCCCAGCCAGATACCCATGCAAGGCCCCCACGATCCGATCGAGAAGGTGTCGATCATCATCTCGAAGGGCTCCCTCGAGGAGATCTACCCCGGCTTGATCATGGCCAACGGCGCCCGCGCCGAGGGCATGGAGGCCAACCTGTTCTTCACGTTCTTCGGGATGGACGCGATCCACGGCAAGCGCCACGAACACATCAAGGTCGCCACCGTCGGCAACCCGGGCCTGCACGTGGCGACCTGGCTGGGTGGATTCCCGGGCATGAGCTCGGTGATGACCCACGTGATGGAGAAGCAGATCGCCGAACTCGACATCCCTTCGATCCCCGAGTTCGTCGAGATGATCTCCGACACCGGCGCCGGCCTGTACGCCTGCAAGGCGTCCGCCGACCTGTTCAAGATGGACAAGGAGGACTTCATCCCCCAGGTCCATGACATCATCACTGTTGGCGAGTTCTACGAGCTGGCCGCCGGAGGCCAGATCATCTTCACCTAGGCCCGACTCTGCGAAGCGCCGCCCGCGTCACGTCGTTGGAAACGCGGTGCGGCGACGGGCGGGGTCAGGTGATCGCGATCACGGCGATCGCGAGGATCAGCACGCCCACCGCAGCTATCGCGATCGGCCAGCCACCGAAGTCGACCTTGCGCTTCTCGCGCAGCTCGTACTCGCGGTTGGCCTTCGAGCCAACCTTCGGAAGGTGCTTGTGGTCGGTGCCCTTTCGGGGCTTGCTGCCGCTGCGTCCCACTCAACCAACCTACCCCCGGACCCGGCCTGATCCGCTACTGGGCCCGAAAGGCGATGTCGGCCTCGGCATCCACGTCGAGTTCGGCGGCGCCCTCCGCCTCGATCACGACGCTGTGAATCGTGCCCGTGAACGGGAACGGCCCCCGGTATGCGGGCGTGACCGGCAGGCCGAGCTGGTGTCCGCAGCACAGGCCCTCGCCGGTGATGGACCACCGCACCGGCGTGAAGTCGGGGATCTCCACACTCGCCGACCCGCCACCTTCGACCTCGAGGTGGCCGATGCCGCGGTTGTCGCCGGTGCGCTCGAATCGGAACCGCAAGGTGTGCGGTCCCGCGCCTTCGGGCAGCGCAACGGCCACCTCATGGCGGTCGCGCGCCACGAAGTTGTGCACGTAGCGCAGCTCGCCATCTTTCGCGTATAGCGACCAGCCGCCGAAGCCGGAGCCCTGTGCTGCGATCACACCCTCGGTCGTCGCGGCCGCTGCGGAGGCCGCGCCTGCGCTGACCCCTGCCAGCTCCACTTCGGCGGTGATCGTGTGCGAGCGGTTGCGAACCATCGCTGCGACCGCCTCGGGCACGGGTGCGCCACCCGGTCGGTAGACCCAGCGGTTGCGCTCGACGTGGCCGGGCCGGGCTCCATCGCCGAACACCAGGTCGAACGGCGCGTTGTCGAGCGGCAGCACCTGGTGACGGGCCGCCTCCACCCACCAGCGGTCGACCATCTCGCGCAGCCTGGCGGGCTCGGCCGCGGCCAGGTCGTTGGTCTCGGAGGGATCGGCAACCGTGTCGTAGAGCTCCCAACGATCCCTGTCCCAGTCCAGGTTCGGGTCGAAGATCTCGTGGAACGTCACGGCCTTGTAGCCGTCGTGGTAGATGGCCCGGCAGCCGAACATCTCGTAGTACTGGGTGTGGTGGTGTTCAGCCGCGCCTGCGTCAGCCAGCGATTCCGCAAACGACGTGCCCTCCAGTGGCTGCTGCGCGATGCCCCGCAGCTCCTCCGGTGCCTCCACCCCGATCAAGTCGAGCACTGTGGGCAGTACGTCGATCACATGGGTGTACTGCCGCCGCGTGCTGCCCTCTTGCGACGCGTCCATTCCCGCGGGCCAGGAGACGATCATCGGGTCGGCGACGCCGCCTTCATGGGTCTGGCGCTTCCAGCGACGGAACGGGGTGTTGCCGGCGACGGTCCAGCCCCACGGATAGTTGTTGTGGACCCAGGGGCCACCGATGTCGTCGAGCTTGTCGAGCTGCTCGGACTCCTCGGTGCCGGTGATGTTCCACGGCCGGATGTCGTTGACCGACCCGGTGGGCCCGCCCTCGGAGCTGGCGCCGTTGTCGCTCATCGCCACCACGATCGTGTTGTCGACGTCGCCGGTCTCGGCGAGGAAGTCGAGGAGTCGGCCGAGTTCGTGGTCGGTGTGCGCGAGGTAGGCGGCGAATGCCTCCATGTAGCGGGCGTAGATGCGGCGCTGGTCATCGGTGAGCGAGTCCCAGGCCGGCACCCAGTCGGGGCGTTCGGACAGCTCGGTGTGCGCGGGCAGGATCCCCTCGCCCACCTGGCGGGCATGGATCCGCTCGCGCTCCAGGTCCCAACCGTGGTCGAAGGCCCCGCGGAAACGCTGCAGCCACTCCGGCGGCGCCTGGTGCGGACTGTGGCAGGCGCCGGGAGTCACGTAGAGCAGGAACGGCTTGTCGGGCTCCGCGTTGCGCAGGTCGGCCACGTACTCGATGCCGTGGTCGACCATGTCCGTTGTGAAGTGGTAGCCGTCCTCGAAGTCGACGGGCTGGGGCACGTAGTGGTTGTCGTGCACCAGTGTGGGGGCGAACTGGTTGGTCTCGCCCTCCATGAACCCGTAGAAGCGCTCGAATCCCTTGCCCAGCGGCCATCGGGCGCGGCTGGCACCGGCGGAGATCTCATGGTCCGGCGTCAGGTGCCACTTGCCGACCGCGTAGGCGGCGTAACCGGCCTCGGTGAGGATCGCCGGGAGCATTCCAGCGGTGTCGGGAATGTGCGCGTCGTAGCCCGGGAAGCCGGTGGCCAGGTCGATGATGCGACCCATTCCCACTGAGTGGTGATTGCGGCCGGTGAGCAGGCAGGCCCTGGTCGGCGAGCACAGGGCCGTCGTGTGGAAGTTGGTGTAGCGCACGCCGCGCTCTGCCAGGCGGTCGAAGTTGGGGGTCGGGATCGAACTGCCGAAACAGCCGAGCTGGGCGAAGCCGACGTCGTCGAGCAGTACGAGCAACACGTTCGGCGAGCCGGGGGGCGCCACCGGCACCTCGGGCCAGGCCGGCTCGGATTCGCTGCGGTAGCGACCGATGACCCCGCTGAAACCTGCTGTGGTGCCCATGCTCTGTGGTGACTCCCGGTCCGGCGTATTCGGGCCAGCATTCTGACATGTGTGTCAGGTCGGCGACTCCGGCGGCGGTCGGGATTGGGCCGCCACATCATCCCTGCGCCACAATCTGACGAGTCGTCAGATCCTTCAGGGGGACCCCAGATGCCATCCGATGTCGTAATCGTCAGCACGGCCCGCACGCCGATCGCAACCGCGTACAAGGGCTCGCTCGTGGGCATGGACGCCTACGAGATCGCCGAGGTTTCGATCGCCGCGGCGCTCGAGCGCTCCGGCCTCGATGACACCGAGATCGAGGACATCGGGTTCGGTGAGTCGATGCAGGGCGGCGGCAACATCGGCCGCAACGTCGCCATCCGCCTCGGCATGACCAACGTGCCGGGCGTCGCGACACAGCGTTGGTGTGCATCCGCCATGGCCGGCGTGCAATGGGTTGCCGCCAACATCTCCGCCGGGATGCTGGATGTGGGCATCGGCGGCGGCGCAGAGTCCATGTCGACCGCGCCGCAGGGCCAGAAGATGAACGCCCAGGGCGAGGCCGAGTTCTGGCTGCCACCCGCCAACGAGGAAACCGAGCTCGCTCCCCCGTTCAACATGGCGCTCACCGTCGGCGACAACGCCGCGCGCATCGCGGGCGTCACCCGCGAGGAGGCCGACGCCTGGGCATTCGAGTCGCACCGTCGGGCCGTGCAGGCAATCGACGAGGGCCGCTTCAAGAACGAGCTCGCACCGGTCACCCTGCCTGACGGCTCGGTGTTCGAGGTCGACGAGCACCCCCGCCGCAACAGCTCGCTGGAGAAACTCGCTTCGCTGCCGGTCATCAATCCGCTGGTGCAAGGCGCGGTGACCACGGCCGGCAACGCGTCCGGGCTCAACGATGCGTCCGCTGCGATGGTGATGTGCTCACGCGAGTATGCGAAGGCCAACGGCCTCGAGCCGCTCGCGCGGATCATCGGCTGGGGCTCGGCTGCAGTCGCTCCCGAGGAAACGGGACTTGCGCCCATCCAGGCCCTGCCGAAGGCAGTGTCGAAGGCCGGAGTCGAGCTCTCCACGCTCGACTCGATCGAGATCAACGAGGCCTTCGCGTCCATGGCGGTTGCCTGCACCCGCAAACTCGGCCTCGACCACGACAAGGTCAATGTCAACGGCTCCGGCTGCTCGCTCGGCCACCCGATCGGCGCCACAGGCGCCCGCATGATCGTGACCATGGTCCACGAGCTCGAGCGGATCGACGGCCAGTACGGTGCAGTCGCAATGTGCGCCGCCGGAGGAATGGGCTCTGCCACCGTCATCGAACGACTCTGAGGCCGGGGCCCCGCCCGGTCCCGAGCCCGGCACGGATGTGCCGACGCGCCGTCGGCCTTGGCCGCTGGTGCTCGCCGGGGTCATCTCGTTCGTACTCGTCGCGTTCGTCGTGGCGCTGCTGTTGCTGGTGAGCCCGCAGGACTCCGCGCCGTACCCGGAAGGCTTCACCTGGGAGAAGTACAGCACCGACGGACTCGTGCCGCGCCAGTGGTCAGTGGGTGTGCCCGACAACGCGGGCGACGAGCCACTCCCTGCGATCGTGACACTGCACCCGCTGGGTGGGAACCGGTCCGGCTGGGTCGGCGAGACTGACCTGGACGCGTTGGCCCGGCAGCAGGGTTTCGTGTTGGTCGTGCCACAGGGGCTGTGGGGCATGTGGAACACCGGCGAGTGCTGTGGGCCGGCAGCGGCGCTCGGGGTCGACGACGTCGGTTTCCTCGACGAGGTGATGGCCGACACGGCCGCGCGGCCTGACGTGGACCCCGACCGCATCTACATGGCCGGGCTCTCCAACGGCGGCCTCATGACCACGCGGTACCTGTGTGAGGGCGAGCACATGCCGGCCGCTGCCGCTTCGGTTGCGGTGATCCCCTGGAGCCTCGAAGGGTGCGACGGCAGCGTGCCGCTGCTGATGTCGGTGGGCACCGAGGACGAGCTGTTTCCCATGGCCGGCGGTCGCACATTGCTCGGCACGCTCGCCAGTGGCCGCACCTCGCGCTCGTGGAGCGAGGCGACCGACGAACTGGTCGAGATCTGGCAGTGCACGGGCGACCCCGAGGTGGTTTCGTTCGAGCTGTGGAGCCGACCACAGGAACCGACCACGGGGTGGGAGCGGTCGGACCACGAGGACTGCACCAGTCCCCTGCGCCTCACCGTCGTGGACGCCGTGCCGCACACGTGGCTGTGGGGCGGCGACTGGTCACACACCCGCGAAGTGCTCGACTTCTTCGAGCATTCGAAGGTCGAACCACAGGCCTGAGCCGGCCAGTACCGTTCCCGGCATGGACGAGATCCTCGATGTCGACCTGCTCGCCTTCGAGAGCGGCGGCGACTCCCAGCGCAAGGCCGTCATCGACGGAGTGATGCGAAGCCTGCGAACCGGGTTCGTGTACACCAGCCACGACATCGGCGAGGACCTCCTCGACACGACCTACGCGATGCTCGCCGAGTTCTTCGAGGCGGAGCGCGAGGTCAAGGACAGGTTCGTCGCACCCGGCTCACACGGCCAGACCGGGTACACCGGGTTGTTGGTGGAGACGGCAGCTGTGTCGGACGCCCCCGACTGGAAGGAGATGCTCAACTGGGGCCAGTCGCTGCCCGGTGGGCACCCGCTCCGCGACAAGTACGAGCACCGCTACGGCGACCAGATGATCCCGGAGGCCGTAGTGCCCGGCATCGTCGACGTGTTGATGGAGTTCCACCGCCGCACGCTCGACATCCAGCGCAGGTTCCTGCGGATCGTCGCCCTGGGGGTCGGAGCCGCGGAAGACTTCTTCGAGGGAATGCTCACCGATGGCACCACCCTCACACGGGCCATCCGCTACCCACCCATGGCAGAGGCACCCGATGCTTCCGGCACGGACCGCCCACACGTGTGGGCGGCCGAGCACGGCGACATCAACCTCACCACGGCGCTGCCGCGGGCCACGGCTCGCGGCCTTCAGGTCCGCGTCGGCGAGGAAGCGGAGGACGAATGGGTCGATGCATCGCCACCGTCTGACCACGTGATCATCAACACCGGGATCATGCTGGAGCGCCTCACCAACGGGATCATCCCCATCGGCTGGCACCGGGTGGTGGCCGACCCCGACCAGCCCGGTGAGCGGTACTCGGTCGTGCAGTTCTGCCATCCGACCCCCTGGACGATCCTCTCCCCGATCCACTCGTCCGTGACCGCCGACAACCCGCAGCGTTTCGCCGGGATCGAGGCGGGCGACCTGCTCGACCAGGTCATCTACGACATCAACCTCGTCGAGGACTCGCGCCGCGTCGACAACTGAACGGTCTGCACCGCGCGCGACGTTCGGGCGCAGTGGGAGACTCGCTGCCATGAGCGACCCGGATGGCTCCGACAACCTGACCGTGCATCGTGACGACGAGGTGCTCGTCGTCACGATCAACCGCCCCGAAGTCCGCAACGCGGTCGACGGACCGACCGCGGCCCAGCTGGCGACAGCGTTCCGCACTCTGCAAGACGATCCAGATCTTGCGGTGGGCGTGCTCGCCGGCTCCGGTGGCACGTTCTGCGCCGGAGCGGACCTGAAGGGGATCTCCGAAGGCCGCGGCAACCGCGTGGAGCGCGACGTCGCCCTCGACGGCCCCATGGGCCCTACACGAATGAAGCTCTCCAAGCCCGTCGTTGCCGCGATCGAAGGCCACGCCGTTGCCGGAGGGCTGGAACTGGCGATCTGGTGCGACATGCGGGTGGCGGCGAGCGACGCCATCTTCGGCGTCTACTGCCGGCGGTGGGGTGTCCCGCTCATCGACGGTGGCACCGTGCGGCTGCCCCGCCTGATCGGACATTCCCACGCAATGGACCTGATCCTCACCGGCCGCGGTGTGAGCGGTGAGGAGGCCCGCACAATGGGGCTCGCCAACCGACTGGTGGAGCCCGGTACAGCGCTCGACGAAGCGGTGGCACTCGCTCACCACATCGCCGCCTTCCCGCGGCTGTGTTCCACGAACGACCGCCGCTCGACGATCGCGCAATGGGACCTGGGCTTCGACGAAGCGATGGCTTTCGAGGCGGAGGTGGGCCTCGAAACCATCACGTCGGGCGAGACCCGCGAAGGCGCGGCCCGGTTTGCCGCCGGTGAAGGCCGCGGCGGTGCCGGAGTGTGAGGCCCTGCCGGAGTCGTTCCGCTGCCGGCCGACAGATCCAACACCGTGCGCGAGACTGCCCACCATGAATGACCGGACAGCAGTCGAGACCGACGACGCGACCACGACGGCCCCGGATGCCGACGCGATGAGCGAGGGAGACAAGCTGGCGTTCAAGGTGGTGTCGGCCTCCACCCTGCCGGTGTGGGCAGCGATGATCATCGCTCCCAACTCGCGGCTCACCGAGCGACTGGTCCGCCTCGCCACCCCGCTTTATGCAGCCCTCGGTGGCGCCTATGTGGGGTTCCTCGCCAAGGAGATGATCGAGGGCGACGGCGAGATGCCCGGCTTCGATGACCCCGAGGCCATGCGCGAGGCCCTGTCGTCACCAACGGCGTTCCTGGCGGGATGGACCCACTACGTCGTGTTCGACTTGTTCGTCGGACGGTGGATCTGGGCCGACGCACGCGAACGCGGTCGCACCGCGCGCCTGTCACTGCTGCTCACCTGGGTCGCCGGGCCGGCGGGGTTGAGCATGCATCTGGCCCGCAACGCCCTGGGTCGGATCAGGGGCGGATCGGCCAGGGCCCTGGAGGACTGATGGAGGTCCCGGAGGACGGACTGGCCCCAGGACCCGACGGCAGGCCGAGGTGCTTCTGGGGCCTGAGCGCACCGGAGTACGTCGACTACCACGACACCGAGTGGGGCTTCCCCACCACCGACGACCGCGTGCTGTTCGAGAAGATCTGCCTCGAGGGATTCCAGAGCGGGTTGTCGTGGCTCACGATCCTGCGCAAGCGCGAGAACTTCCGCGCCGCCTTCGACGACTTCGATCACACCGTCGTCGCCGGCTACGGCGAGGATGAAGTCGCCCGATTGCTCGACGACGCCGGGATCGTGCGGCACCGCGGGAAGATCGAGGCCACGATCAACAATGCCGGCGCCATGGTCGAGCTCGTCGCGCAGGAGGGCTCGCTGTCGGACTTCGTGTGGCAGTACCGTCCAGACGAAGCGTCCCGCCCAGATCGGCTCACTTGGGACGCGCTGAGCGAGATGTCGACGACGCCCGAGTCGAAAGCGCTCGCGAAGGAGCTCAAGAAGCGCGGCTGGCGCTTCGTGGGCCCCACTACTGCCTATGCGTTCATGCAGGCCATGGGGCTGGTCAACGACCATGTCGTGGGATGCTGCATCCGCGGTGAGGTGCCGGCGGCACCCGGCTGAGCGCCGTGGGGCTCAACGCGGGTACGCCCCGTTTCAGACCTCCAGGACCGCGGTGCACATCTCCACGAGGTTGTCGACGAAATCCGCATGGGCCAGCAGTGGATTCCCGTCGTCATCGAGCACCCGGGCCCGCTCGGCCGCCGAGGCGGTCATCAGCATGATCATTGCCACGAGCCGTTCCCGGCGGATCGCGTCCGGGCCGGTCGGCCGCCGTTCCAGCTCATCGAGGATCTCCGACAGGTGCCGGCTGGTGGCTTCGTCGGACTCGACCCTCCAGGCGGCGAATCGCCCCCGCAGCTGGGCCACTATCTGCAGGTAGGCGCGGGCTCCCTCCGACTCGAGCATCGCCGCATAGGGAACGACGAGGCAGCGCACGAGGTCTGCGGTCGCGGCACCGTCGCCCAGTTCTGAGCGCAGGCGGCCGCGCTCCGTGTCCACGGGTCCGCCCCGGCGCGCCAGGAGTTCCAGCAGCAGGCCCTCGCGGGAGCCGAAGTGATAGCTGACGGCGGACGCATTGCGCTGGCCCGACGCTTCGACGATCTGCCTGGTGGCCGTGCCCTGCACACCGGAGCGGGCGAACAGCAGCTCGGCTTCCTCGATGAGGCGTTCGCGGGTTTCGGCACTACGCGGTGCCATGGGCACCTCCACAACGCCATCCGGAGGCCACAGCGTCCGCGACCCATCGGGAACGCGGACGCCGGCTCTCGGTGATGGGGTGTTCGTCGCTCAGTACGGAAGGGGCTTGATGGCGTTGGTCGGGATGACCTCTGGAAGGTCGAACTCCGGCAGCTCGCTTGCGAACTCGGGATGCTTGCGCTTCGCGGTCGCACGCATCTTGGCCGTGCGGTGCTCCGGGTCCTTGTCGTACTCGGGGATCACGTGCTTGCCGAACAGCTCGATCATCTCGAGCACCTCTTCGTGCTCGAAGCCCTCATTGGGGATGCCGAACACGAGCTGGTCGGTGCCGACCTCCTGGTACTTGGCGATCTGTTCCAGAACCTGCTCAGGGGTGCCGCACATGAGGTAACCCTCTTCGATCGCCCAGTCGAGCTCCGCTTCGTTCTGGAGACCCATCGGCCGCCCGGGCCAGGTGACGGCGCCGGGCATCTTGGGCATGGTCGAGTGGTACAAGGTGACCATCGAGTTGAGGTAGCCCCTGCCGGCGGACAGGGCGATCTCGCGGGCCCGCTGCCCGTCGGACAGGCACACGACGGCGTTGGTCATCATCACGTTGTCGTTGATGAATTCGCCGAGCGGCTCGGTGCAGTTGGCGATGCCCTCCTTGTAGGCGTCGAGGCGGCCCTTCAGGTTCATCACGGGCTCGAAGTTGAACGCAATGGCCCCGATGCCGAGTTCTCCGGCCTTGGTGAATGTGCCGGGGTTGCCACAGCCCACCCACATCGGGGGATGGCCGACTCCGTAGGGCTTTGGCAGGAGGTTGTGCGGCCCGGGCACGCGGAAGAACTGCCCCTCGAACTCGTAGTCGCGCTGTTCCCACATCCGCACGATCTCCGGAGCAACCTCGTCCCACATCTCCTTGGTTTCGGAGGTGTGGAGGTCGAAGGTCTGCATCTCGTGCTCGCCGGCACCCCTGCCGGTGCCGAATTCGAAGCGGCCGTTGGTGACGTGGTCGAGCATCGCGACCCGTTCGGCGTTGCGGGTGGGCTGGTTGACCGGGGGCGAGAGGTTCATGATCGCCGAGCCCAGGTGGATCTGCGCGGTCTGGGCCGCCACGTAAGGGATGACCACCTCGGGAGCGGACATGTGCGAGTACTCCGTGAGCGCGTGGTGCTCGCCGAACCAGGCGTACTTCCAGTTGTACGAGTCGGCGTGCACTGCGTACTGGAGCTCGCGGGTCAGCATCTCGTGCTCCGAGGCTCTGTCGTGAGCCGCCGGACCGGGAAGGTAGCCGTTGAGGAAGAGACCGAATTCCATGGATGAACTCCTGATCGCTTGGGTAGAACAGGTTCTAATGTAGTCCATTAGAACCTGCAACTCCACCCCTCGACACGAGGCACCAAGTTCGCGGGCAGACGTGCGCCAGCGGCGCGAGACTGACCGCCGGAACGCCTGCTGACGACGGGGCAGGGGATCCATCAAGGGGGTGCGAAAGATGGTGGCAGACACAGTCCTCGAGGGAGGCACCGTCATCGACGGAACCGGCGCACCGGCACGCAGGGCCGACGTTGCCATCACCGACGGGGTGATCACCGAGATCGGATCGAACCTCACCGGCCACCGCCACCTGGACGCATCGGGGCAGGTCGTGGCGCCCGGGTTCATCGACGTACACACCCACTACGACGCGCAGGTCTTCTGGGACCCCCACCTGACTCCGTCGAGCCACCACGGAGTCACCACGGTCATCGCGGGCAACTGCGGATTCTCTATTGCACCCAACCGCGCGGAGCAGGTGGACCTGCTCGCCCGCACGCTGCATCACGTGGAGGACATGTCCGTCGACACGCTCGCCGCCGGTGTGCCCTGGCACGAGTTCGAGACATTTCCCCAGTACCTCGACGCGGTGCGACGGCGTGGCACGACACTCAACTACGGCTGCTACATCGGCCACACCGCGCTTCGGATCTGGGCCATGGGCGACGAGGCCTACGAGCGCGAGCCGACCGAGGCGGAACTGAGGGCGATGACCTCCGCAGTGGCCGAAGCACTTGACGCGGGTGCGATCGGGTTCGCCACCAGCCACGCCCCCACCCACAACGGCCAGGGCGGACGCCCAGTGCCGAGTCGGCGCGCCCCACTCGGGGAGGTGCTGGCCCTCGCCGCGCCGCTGCGCGAGGCCGACCGTGGCGTCGTGGCCCTACTGCCCGGCGAAGGCGTGACCCACGACGATGTCTTCACCGTGTGGCACGAGATTCGACGGCCCATCACCTGGACCGCCCTGCTCACCATCAAGGGATTCCCGTGGCACGAGGACGTGATCGCAACACATGACGAGAAGCGCCTGGCCGGTGCACAGGTGTGGCCCCAGGTCTCGTGCCGACCCCTCGTGTTCCAGATGACGATGCAAGACCCGTTCACCTTCAACATGCGCGAGGAGTTCCGCAAGCTGATGGACCGCCCAATCGATGAGCGGATCGCGGCCTACCGTGACCCGGCGTGGCGCGAAGTCGCCTGGGCGGAGCTCTCCGGCCCGGGCGCCCTGCCCATGAACTGGGACGCGCTCTCGGTAGCCGAGAGCGACACACACGCTGACCTCACCGGACGCGGGGTGGCCGACATCGCAGCAGAGCGGGGCGGAACGATGCTGGACGCCATGTGCGACATAGCCCTCGACGACGGGTTGCGCACCAGGTTCAACTCGGTGCTGGCCAACAACGATCCAGACGCAATCGCGTGGCTGCTACCCCGCGACGGCGTCTTGTTGGGCCTCGCCGACTCGGGCGCACACGTGAGTCAGCTCTGTGATGCCTGCTTCGCGACCGACCTGCTCGGCAACTGGGTGCGCGAACAGGACGTCATGCCGCTCGAGCGAGCCGTGCACAAGCTCACCGGTGAGCCGGCAGAGGTCTTCGGGTTGACCGGGCGAGGCCGACTCGAAGTGGGGGCTGCAGCCGACGTGGCCGTGTTCGATCCGGACACCGTGGCACCCGGGCCGCTCCGCAGGGTGACCGACTTCCCTGCCGACGGCGAGCGGCTCACCGCCGACGACCCGGTGGGCATGCACCACGTCCTGGTCGGCGGAATCTCCGTACGCGAGGACGGCAAGGACATGTTCGACCAACTCGAACAGCTCCCCGGCACGGTGCTATGAGCCGTCTGGGCGAACCGACGCACGGGTTGCAGCCCACGCCCCCACGACCCCGGTAGCGTTGGCCCATGGCACGCCGTGCTCTCATCTCGCTCATCGCCCTCACCGCTCTGTGTGCGGTCCCGCTGGCCTGCGGTGACGACGACGGAACCGACGACGTCACGACGGACAGCCAGGCGGTCCAGCAGGAGACCGATTCCACCGAGCCAGGCGGCGAGGGCGAGTCCGGCGGGGACGCGGGCAGCGATGGCTCCTTCCAGCTCACCACGATGGAGTTCCGCCTCACCACCGCAGATGATTCAGTGACCGTGCAGGGCACGGCCAGCGAGTGCGCCGACCCCGGCGAGACCACACTGACGACCGAGTTCTCCGACGGGACCAACACCGTCCTCGTCTCCGCAACCGATGGAACCGGCACTGTGACCATCCCCGGGGTGTTCGAGGGCATGGTCGAGGACATGTCGGTCGGTGACACCGGGATTGTGTCCATCATCGGCCGGGGCTCGATCGCGGACGACTCCGCAACGCCGACCACGTTCGAAGTGATCGGGATCTGCCCCTGACCGGAGTGCCGGCGGGAGACGCCGGTCCCTGCGGGATGCCAAGCTGTGCGCCATGGGGATCACCTACAAGTGGAATCCGATCATCTCGATGGCACGCCGGTCGGCAGGCGTCCCGGATTGGCTCGTACAGCGGCTCGCCGGCGATCCGGTCGAAGTCGACGGACGGGTCCTCAACCGCAGTGTCCAGCTTTTGATCGAGCTGGGCGAGCGCTCCGGGCAGAACGCACTGGAGGGTCAGGACGTGCAGGAGCGGCGCGCCAACATGAGCAGGGTGGCGAGGATCGGCATGCCCGTGGCAACCGACGTGCACGTCTACGAGCGGCTCATGGACGGACCGGAGTCACAGATCCGGCTCCGCATCTTCCGACCCCACGGGTCCGGGCCGACACCGCCGGCGATCGTGTTCTTCCACGGCGGAGGCTGGGTGGTCGGCGATCTCGACACCCACGACGCGTCGTGTCGGGTTCTCGCGTGTGCCAGCGAGTGCGCGGTGATCTCGGTGGACTACCGACTGGCGCCGGAGCACCCGTTCCCCACCCCGGTCGAGGACTGCCTCGCCGCCTATGAGTGGGTCGTCGCCCACGGTGCGGAACTGTCCATCGATCCCGGTGCGATCGGCGTCATGGGAGACAGCGCCGGGGGCAACCTCGCGGCGGTTGTAGCGCTGCTGGCGCGTGACACCGAGACCCCTGCACCGGTCGCCCAGGGCCTGGTCTACCCGGCCACCGACTTCACCACGGACACCCGGTCGGTGGAGCTGTTCGGCGAAGGGTTCTTCCTCACCGAGGAATCGCGCACCTGGTTCCGGGACCACTACGTGCACGACCCCGCCCAGTACTCCGACCCGAAGGCCTCCCCGCTCGTGGCCGAAGACGTTTCCGGTGCTGCTCCCGCCCTGGTGTGGACTGCCGGCTTCGACCCACTCAGGGACGAGGGCTGTGCGTACGCCGAGAAGCTGGAGAAGGCCGGGGTGCCCACGCATTACCGCTGCTACGACGACCTGATCCACGGCTTCTTCGGCATGGGGACACTGCCGGGCATCCTGCAGATCATCGAGGACATGTCAGCCCAGATGGGTGAGCTCGTGCGGTCTGGCGCCCGCTAAACCGAGCACACTCCCGGCCACGGGCGGTCGAGTCGACCTGTTTCGGTTCACGGCCTTCAGTTCCGCACGATGCGGCCGATGGGTATGGCATCGAGAGACGCACTCCCCTGTGGCTGAGCCACCACTACCCCAACGAGTACGACCGATGCATCAAGGTCGGTCGCACGCACCTGTGCCGGCGTTGCGCGGTCTTCTATCCCGCATGCTTCATGGCGATGGGACTGGCCCTGGCTGGTGTGCGCTGGCCGGAATCGCTGGACGCCTGGCTGCTCTGGCTGCTGCCGGTGCCGGTCGTGGTCGAGTGGTGGGTCGAACACCTCGATCTCGCCAGGTACTCGGCGTGGCGCAACGTCGCCTTCTCACTGCTGTGCGCGCCCGCTGTGGGAGTGGGTCTCGCCCGCTACATGCGCGACCCCGGCGACGGCCTCTTCTGGTGGGTCGTGGGCGTCTACGCGCTGGTCTGCCTCGCGCCGGTCGTGATCGGCCACCGGCGTCGCAGCGCGGCGAACCGGGCACCGCGATCCCCCAAGGCGGCGGGTCCGGCAAGCTGATGACCCGCGGGGCGCGGAGTCCGCGTGCCGGGTCCGGTCCGCACCCGCGGTACTAGCGTCCACGCGATGGGCTCGCCCAAGGAAGAGGTCGAAGTGGCGGCGGCTGGCCGCGACGTGCGCGTGAGCAGTCCCGACAAGGTCTTCTTCAGGCGCTTGGGCGCCACCAAGCTCGACCTGGTCGAGTACTACCTGTCTGTCGAAGACGCTGTGATGGACGCCATGGGCGGCAGGCCCGTGCTGATGGAGCGTTACCCCGACGGAGCGGGTGGCAAGTCGTTCTTCCAGAAGCGGGTGCCCAAGTCGCGTCCCGACTGGCTGGCGACGTCGATCGTCTCCACCCCCAACGGCACCACCTCCGAGGTGCTGGTGATCGAAGACATCGCCCATGTGTTGTGGGCGGTGAACCTGGGATGCCTCGGCTTCCACGTGTGGCCGAACCGGGCTGCCGACCCTCTGCATGCCGACGAACTCCGCCTCGACCTCGACCCCATGCCCGGAGTCACCTTTGACGATGTGCGCATCGCCGCGGCGATGGTGCGCGACCTGCTGGCGCAAAAGGGCGTTCGTTCGTGGGTGAAGACCTCGGGCAGCAAGGGACTGCATGTGTACGTGCCGCTCGAGCCCCGCTGGGATTCCTTCGCCGTGCGCTCGGCGGCCGTCGCGCTCGCGCGCGAGCTTGCCCGGCGTCACCCGTCGGAAATCACCGATGCCTGGTGGAAGGAAGAGCGCGGTGAGCGGGTGTTCATCGACTTCAACCAGAACGCCCCACACAAGACGGTGTTCGGGGCATGGTCGGCGAGGCCACGGGTGGGTGGCCAGGTCTCAACGCCGATCGAATGGGACGAACTCGACACGGTGGACGCGAATTCGCTCACGATCGACACCGTGCCCGCCCGGGTGGCAGCGACCGGGGATCCTTGGGCCGACCGCTGGGAGAACGCGCAGTCGCTCGAACCGCTGCTGGAGATGCATGAGGCCGACATGGCCGCCGGCCTCAAGGACGCGCCGTGGCCACCGGTCTACCCGAAGATGCCCGACGAACCCCCGAGGGTGGCCCCGAGCCGCGCCAAGAAGGACTGACGCCCCGCACGAGGAGCGAAAGGACCGAGGTCGCGGGGGTCAGTCGAAGCTGTGCCAGGGGGAGCCGAGCGGGACCTGGCCGGCGCCCGGCTGGGTCCAGTCACAGACGCCTTCCGGGAACAGGGCCTCGAGGCGCGCGACCTGCTCGGTGGTCAGCTCCACTTCGTAGGTGCCGCTGGCGACTGCGTCGGCCACCGGCACGAGGGCGCACTTGGCGATGTTGTTCACCAATGGCGCACCGGCCACGGTGCGGGGTGTGCCGCCGAGCGGGTAGTCGTCACGGCAGGGGCCTTCCTCTTCGTAGATGTCCGGCCCCGAGTCGACCACGTTGCCCTCGACGTCGAAGCAGGTGTTGACGGCCTCTTCGGGACGGGTCGAAGCAAGCCTCTCCGCCATCGGGGCAGCGGAGTCGTCGGCCTTCAGCGCGGTGGCCCACTCATCGAGCAGGCGGGTCACCGAAGCCCCGGTGTCGAGCGCGCCGGCGAGCCGGTCGGTGAGCTCACCATCGGGTGTCGTGGGGCGCGTCCACATCACGTAGTTCGGAGCCTGGGCACCGTCTTCATCCGCCAGTCGCTCGTTCATCGTGAACATGCGGATGCGGTCGTGGATGTCACCTTCGGGATCGGTGTACACGTTGGTCGTGAGGATCGGGATGTCCGCGAGCGGCCCGTCGCCGGTCGTTACGCGGCCGGTCTCGTAGAGCACCCGGAGGGTGTCCGGGTTGGCGACCATGCGCTCCGGGATCGGGTTGGCGTCGAGGTCGAATCCTCCGATCAGCTCGTTGACCGCCACGAACTCCTCGAAGGAGAGCACGCCCTCATTGAAGGCCTGCAGGCCGTACTGGAGCCCGGTGTTGTCAACCGGTCGCTCGCGCAAGCCGGTTGCCTCGTCGATCGGGAACACCTGCGGGTAGCCGTCCTGGAAGGTGCAGCGCAGGCCCTCGGGGTTGGTCTCCGCGTCATACTGCTGGTCCTCCGGGACCGTCGGCAGGCCCTCTTCGAGGCCCGGCAGCGAGGTCACGAACGAGCCGGCGGTGTCGCCGAAGCCACAGCGTGACGGGTCGATGATCGGCACGAACGTCTCCTGCCAGAACGTGCAGGTGAGCCCCGAGATGTGGCCGTTGATGGCCTGGCGCTGTTCGGCGCTGAGCGCAGCTCCTGCTTCGGTGCCGTAGAACTGGTTGAGCAGGGCGCAGTCGACCACGCCGGGCGAGATCGTGACGGCGTCGGGGAACGGGAGCGACGGGGCGATCGCGTCGAGGATCCCGGGGTAGTTCTGGGCGACCAGATACTGCTGGATCGCGCCGCCGGAGCCACCCTCGCCGATGGTCACCTCGGGCACGCCGTAGTTCTTGGCGAAGTACTCCTTGGTCATCATCGCGGCCTCGGCCGACACGATGTCCTGGCACTGCACCTGGAAGGTGTTGAGGGTGTTGGTGGCGAAGGCGTAGCCATCCGCGAGCAGGCTCAGTGAAGGGGCCCCGAAGAAGTTGAAGCCCTGGGAGTAGGTGGTGCCGCAACCCCCACCGAAGCGATAGACGAGACGGCCGTTCCAGTGGTCCTCGTCCCATGTGTCGCCCGTTCCGGCATCGGCTGCGGAGCCGTTGGCGAGCGTCGTGATGGGGTAGACACCGCCGTCGGGGACACCGGGCTCGACCCGCAGCACCGCGGGACGCTCCTCGCCGTCGACCTCGACGGTCTCGGCGCCCTCGGGCACGTCGGCCGGGTCATCGATGTACTTGAGGTCCTCGGTGGCGTCCACGTACGCGAAGCGCACGGTGGGCTCGGCGTCGCACTCAGGAGGCGTGGACTCGCCGAGGCCGTAGCGGTCCGTGGTGCAGGTCACCACCGGTACCCGCTCGCCGGCGAACACCGGCCCCGAGATGGGGTGGTTAGTGACCTCCACCTCGCCGGTCTCTCCGTCGGCCGAGACCTCTATGATTGCCGTGCCCTCGGGGAGTCCCTCCACGAGGCCACGGGAGACGCCATCGCCCGACTCGAACTCGACGTCGGACTCCTCGCCGTCCACGCTCACCGAGTCCACCGATTCGGCAGCCACCTCTATGACCGTGCTGCCTCCCGTCACCATGTCGGGACGCGACGACACCGTCGTGACCAGCTCGGCGCCGGAGGAAACGTCGCCGCCGGAATCCCCGGATCCACCGCCGTCGGCGGCGGCCGAACCCGTATCCGAGCAACTCGCCGCGAGCACCGCACCGACCGCGAGCAGAACGACTGAACCCCAACCCCTGCTGAACATGGCCGAAAAGCTAGTTCCCGCCGGGCCGGGGACCCCAACGGGACTCAGATGGGCAGGTCACCCGTCGCGGCACGGGTGGAGCCGTGGTCCTTCCAGGCTGCGATGGTGCGCTGGGCGATGCGCATCTGGTGGATCTCATCAGCGCCATCGGCGAAACGTGCCCAGCGGGCGTGCTGGTACATGTGCGCCAGCGGCGTATCCGTGGAGTAGCCGAGCGCACCGTGCACCTGGATCGAGCGATCGATCACGCGGTTCAGCATGTTTGCCACGAAGTGCTTGGCCATCGACACCTCGGACTTGAAGTCCTCGCCATTGTCGATCTTGTAGGCCGCGTGCAGGACCATCAGCTTCGCCTGGTACAGCTCCATCGCCGAGTCGGCAATCATCCACTGCACGCCCTGCTTCTCGGCGAGGATCGAACCGTGGCTGAACCGGTCGAGCGAGCGCTCCACCATCATGTCCAGCGCGGTCTCGGCCTGGGCGATCCATCGCATGCAGTGCGCCAGGCGTGCCGGGCCCAGACGGTACTGGCCCAGCAGGTGACCCTGGCCCCGTCCGCCGAGCATCGCCGACTCGTGAACGCGCAGGTCCTCGATGACGATTTCCGAGTGCCCGGTGGAGCCGTGCATGGTCTCGATCTGGCGGACCTCGTTCCAGCCGTCGCTCGGGATGTCGACGATGAAGGCCGAGTTGGCCGCCTGCGGCTTGTCGGGATCTTCCTCGGTGCGGGCGACGAGGATCGCGAAGCTGGCGCGGTGGGCATTGGAGATGAACCACTTGTGGCCGTTGATCACCCATTCCTCACCGTCCTGGTACCCGTTGGTGCGGATGAGCGTGGGGTCCGAACCGGCGACCTCCGGCTCCGTCATCGCGAAACAGGACCACGTCGTACCCTCGCAGAGCGCCTTGAGGTACTTGTCCTTCTGCTCGTCGGTGCCCCAGTGCAGCAGTGTGTGCATGTTGCCTTCGTCGGGCGCCTGGCAGTTGAACACCCACGGGCCGTAGTAGGACTTCGCCGCCTCGGCCTGCACCATTGCCAACTCGACGTGGCCGAGGCCCATGCCGCCCCACTCCTCGGGCATGTGGGGCAGCCAGATCCCCGCCGCATGGGCCTTCTGGCGCAGTGCGATGAGCTCGCCGATGTAGGCGTCGCGATCGTTCTCCTCGAGATGGCCGTCGTTGATCCGCTTCTCGGCGGGGACGATCTCATCCTCCACGAATGTGCGGATCCTCCCCCGGAACTCTTCGAGTTCGGGCGACAGGCTGAAGTCGATGCTCACGGTTTCCCCCCGTTCGGTCTGGGTGGGAAACCTACATGCGTGGCAGCGCGTGGCGCACCCGGTCAGCTCGCGACAGCGACTTCGGCCACGTCATCGCCGGTGTCAGGGACGTCCTTGCCGGCACCATCACGGCGCGTTGGTGACCCGCCGGTGCCGGCCCGCACGGATTCGACGCGCATGCCCACCCGTGCCTCCTCGGCTTCGGCGGCGGCCGCCGCGAGGTCACCTACGAGACCCCCGAGCGGGTGGTCCTCGAGTGCACCCAGGACGGCCTCCAGGGCGCCACGGAGCACTGCCACGTGCTCGGCAGGGATAGCCGCCTGATCGTCGGTCGCCATGAACCACCACCACACGAGGCCCTTGAGCACCTCGTCGGTCGGAGGCCTGCTCGTCAGTCCCCGTCTGATTGCGGTGCGGTCGTCGAGGGTCACCCAGTTGCGCCCGCCGTCGCCGCACGACAGCAGGGCCGCGACCTTGCCGGGGCGGCCGCGCAGGCGTACCTCGGGCGTGAGGTCGCTGAGGCTGGGCGGCGCCTCCGCGGCGGCGACCCATCCGGTGACCCGCTTGCGTTCTGCGCCGCCCGACACCACATAGGCAGCGAACAAGACGCCGGCCAGCGTGCGGTCCATGCCTGGCTCACCCAGCTCCACAAGCGAGCCGCCGGGTAGTTCGACCCGCGCCGCGAACACCGTCGATGGACCGTCGGCCTCGACCGCCGAGATGGCTGCGGGCTGCGCTGAAGGGACGGGTTCGGCCTCGTCGCCCCGGGGCTCACCAGACACCGCGGAGTCCCCGGGCATGGCATCCAGCGATTCGAGCGATGTCACCAGAGTGTCCTCGAAGAACACCTCGGCACCCGTCACAGCCGGAACCGGAACGCTGAGCTCAGATGCCCCCGGCTCGAACTGCTCCGCAGGTGCCATCCGGTGGGCCACGGCAGAGCGAATAGCCGTCCGGGCCCGCGGATCGAACGACTCGGTTCGGGCGACTGCCGGCAGCACCACGACCGGCACTTCCTGCGTGGGTGGCCCGTGCACATCGACCTGGTCCTCACCTGCGTCAACGACCGCCGCTGCAGCCGCGACTTCGTCGATCGAGACAGCGGCCACTGGCTCCGGACCGGCAGGACCGGGCCGCAGAAGCACCATCGGGCCCGGCGTGAGCCGGCGCGCCAGCTCGCGGTCATACCGGGCGCGCAGTTCAGCGGGCTCGATGTCCTCGGACTCCTCTGGGCGCTCCTCGACCCGGCGGGGCATCGACAGCCTGGTAGCCCTCCGACGAGGTGCCGGCGTGTGGGTCTCGAGCAGGGCCGTGGCGAGCACCATGAGCACCATCGACCCCACGACACCGAGGATCACCTGCGGATAGGAGAGCGCGGCACTCACGATCGAAACCATCAGCATGCCTGTCGGGTCAGCGACGCGAGTGTTGAGGGATTGGCGAGAGGAAGAACCATGGCAACCAGTCAGAGTCTGGGCCCAGCGAGGAACATTGTTGCCCAATACGCGGCCAGACGCGGAGCGGCCGGCCGCGGACTACGGTTCGGCGGCCACGGGGTCCCCACGGGTGCGGACCCGCTTGGAGGCATGAAACGTGGACACAGCGGAGGTACTCCGGGACCTGGTCGAGGAGCAGGACGCCCCCGACGAGGTGGTGGGCGCGCTCCAGGACGCGCAGTGGAGTCTGTCGACCCCGAGCCCCGGATGGTCCGTAGCCCATCAGGTCGCCCACCTGACCTACTTCGACCGCACCGCCGCCCTCGCGATCAGCGACCCGCCGGCATTCATGACCTCGCGTGACGAACTGATCACGAAGGGCTTCGAGAACCCCGACTCAGTCGACGACCTCACGCTCGGCGCCTACCTCGCCATGTCCCCCGCCGAGCTGCTCGCCGAGTGGCGGGCGGGCCGAGCGGAACTGGCCGAGACGGCATCCCGCCTTGCTGATGGTGACCGCGTCGAGTGGTACGGACCGTCGATGTCGGCTCGCTCGTTCCTGACTGCACGGCTCATGGAGGTATGGGCTCACGGCCAGGACATCATCGACGCGGTGGTCCGCTCGGGTGGAACCGCTGACAGGCCGACCACGGACCGTCTGCGCCACATAGCGCACCTCGGTTTCGTCACGCGGGGCTGGTCGTATGCGGTCCGCGACGCGCAAGCTCCGGCCGGCGACGTTCGAGTCGAGCTGGTGGCACCATCGGGAGACCAGTGGTCATGGGGTCCGCCGGACGCCGAGGCCTCGGTGCGCGGCCCTGCGCAGGACTTCTGCCTCGTGGTCACCCAGCGACGCCATGTGGACGACACCCGCCTCGACGTGGCCGGCGAGGCTGCATCGGACTGGATGAGGGTGGCCCAGGCTTTCGCGGGCGGCGCCACCACAGGCCCGGCCGCGGGCGGCAACTGACCGCTTCCCCACCGGGATTCAGACACGAGGACGGCCGGAGCCGTGGTCAACGAGCACGCAACGGGCCGCATGCCAGCCACACATGCCGTGCACGCCGGCACCGGGTGGAGTCGAGGCCGAACAGAGGTAGAGCCCTGCCAGTGGTGTCCGCCAGGGGGCGACGACGGTGGGGCGCACCAGCATCCCGCGAAGGTCCGCTATCCCGCCGGTGATGTCGCCACCCGGGTAGTTGGTGTTGTGGCGCTGCATGTCGGTGGCGCTCATCACCCTGGTGGACAGGATTCGGTCGCGGAACCCGGGCGCGGCTTGCTCGACCACCGCTGCGACCGAGTCGGAAACGTCCAGCGTGGAGCCCACGGGGGTGTGTGTGTAGGCCCACACCACCTGTGCCCCGGACACCGCTGCCGAGCGGAGGCGCGTCGGGTCGAAGAGACTCTGCTGGGCCAGCAGTACGTAGGGCCGCTCCGGGTGCCGGCCTGCCCACACCCCTGACTCCGCGGCCGCTATCTGCTCGAGATTGCCACCGAGGTGCACGGTGCCTGCCCGCAGCAGGCGCTCGTCGGCCCATGGCACCTGGCCGTCGAGCAGCCAGTCCACCTTGCACACGCCGGGGCCCTGGCGGACCCTGCCCAGCGAGCGCTCGTAGCCGGCCGGTAGTGCGTGGCCGGCCAGTCGCGCGAACTCCATGACAGACGTGTCCAGCAACACCGCGTCGACATCGCCCAGTTCCGCGAGCGACTCGACCCGGTGCGCCGTGACCACCTCTCCGCCCTCGGCGTGCAGGACGGAAACGAGCGCGTCGGCGATCGCCTGCGACCCGCCTCGGGCGACCGGCCACCCGACCACATGGGCAAGCAACCCGAGCATGAGACCGACACCGCCCGAGGGGGCGCGGTCGAGGCGGAGCACGGAGTGCCCGGCCAGACCTGCCAGCAGTGCACGCGCCCGTTCACCTTCGAAGCGGCCGGCCAGCGCGCTCGCCGAGCGACTGGCCGCCAGTGCGAACCTCCCCGCCGCAGCCAGTGACCGCGGGGAGAACTCGAGGGCGGCCGGCGAGCGGGTCAGCACCGTGTCGACCAGTTGGCCGGCGCTGTCAGCGAGCGGGCCCATCAGGGTCTTCCAGGCAGCGGCGTCGGGACCGAGTCCGTCTGCTGTCGCCTGGATAGACCGTTCGAGCATCACGGCGCGACCGTCGGCCAGAGCGTGACCGAGGGGTGCCTCGGGGTGCACCCACGCCAGGCCGTGCTCCTCGAGCGGAAGCGACCGCATCACGGGTGAGGCAACTGCGAGCGGGTGCACGGCGGAGCACACGTCGCTGAGGGCACCGGGAGCGGTCAGTTCGGCCGAGCGGGTGCCTCCTCCCGGCGTGTCCGACGCCTCGTGGACGGTGACGCGCCAACCAGCGCGCGCGAGCGTGACTGCTGCCACGAGGCCGTTGGGCCCCGAGCCGACGACGACCGCCGACTTCATCTGTGGACACCGGTCGTCGGGCCAGTGCGCGGCCGGCTCACCGGAGGGCTTCTGCCAGCTTCTCGACCTCGGCGGCGTTGTGCACCGTCTCGGGCAGGTACAGCACGACGAGCTCGCAGCCGGCCTCCCCCAACCGGGCCGCGCCTTCGACCGTTGCGCCGATGCCGGCTTCCGGGTTGTGGATCAGCTGGGCCGTGATGGTGATCTCCGAGGGATCCCGGCCCACGTCCGCGCAGTGGCCGTGCAGGGTCTCCACACTGCGTGCCAGTGCCTCTGGCGATGTGAAAGGGGTGTTCCAGTAGTCCGCGTGACGGGCGACGGCACGCAGCGTGCGCTTCGGGCCGTCGCCTCCGATCCAGATGGGTGGCCACGGCTTCTGGATCGGCTTCGGTTCGCAGTTGGCGTCGGTGAGGCTGTAGTGATCGCCCTCGAAGTTGGCGACCTCGTCGCGCAACAGCCTGGTGATCACCTCGAGGCCCTCGTCGAAGCGGTCGAAACGTTCCTTGAGCGGAGGCAGGTCGATGCCGAGCGCGTTGGACTCCTCCTGGTTCCAGCCGGCGCCCAGACCCAGCTCGAGTCGACCGCCCGAGATCACGTCCACCGTTGCGGCCATGTTGGCCAGCACTGAGGGATGGCGGTAGGGCATGCCCGTCACCATGCAGCCAACACGGATGCGCCTGGTCGCCTGTGCCAGAGCAGCGAGGCTCGTCCAGCCCTCGAGGCAGGGCCCTGTGCGCGGCTGGGCGATGATCGGTTCGAAGTGATCGAAGTTCCACGCCGACTCGAACAGCTCGATGTCGTCGGCGGCCTGCCAGACCTCGAGCATCGCGTCGAACGTGGTCATCTGGGGGGCGGTCTTGATTGCGTAGCGCATGGGCCAGATCCTTTCAGACGTACACGTCGCCCGCCGCGGCCGGTCGGCACGGTAGAAAGTGGCATCGGACTCTCACGGTTCTTCCGTCGCAAGCCACCCCGGGAAGCCCTTCCCGAGGGTTGGCGCGAGGTGCTAGAGGACCGCATCCAGCACTGGCGCCACCTCGATGAGGCCGAACAGGAACTGCTTGCCGACTACGCCGGCATGCTGCTCTCGCGCAAGAACTGGGAGGCGGCGAAGGACTTCGAGCTGACCGACGAGATGACGCTGATGATCGCAGCGCAGGCCGCCCTTCTGATTCTCGGGCTCAGCTTCCAGCACTACCGCGAGGTGGGCGCGATCATCGTGCACCCGACCACGGTCGTGCTCAAGGGGCCGCGTGGCGCACCGGTCGCGGGGCTGATGACGGACGCACCGGTGCCGATACTCGGGCAGGCCGCCCACAAGGGGCCGATCATCATCGCCTGGGATGCGGTGAGGCGTGACGCCCGCCATCCGGAGAAGGGTCACAACGTGGTGTTCCACGAGTTCGCCCACAAGCTCGACATGCTCGACGACGTCGTCGACGGCACACCGCCGCTTCCGGCCGACCAGCGCGATCGCTGGGTGGAGGTGTGCACCGCGGAGTACGAGCACCTGCAGGCAGGGCGCGACAAGCTGCTGTCGAGCTACGCCGGGGTAAACGTCGGCGAGTTCTTCGCCGTGGCCACCGAGGTGTTCTTCGACCGGCCGGTGGAGATGCGTGCGCACAAGGCAGACCTCTACGAGGTTCTCTCCGCGTTCTACAACCAGGATCCGGCTTCCAGGGTCCAGATGCGCTCCTGAGGAGCGCTGCGATCCTGGCCGTTCGCGCATCGCCGGAGCCGTTTGCGCGCTATGCCAGCGAACCGCTCACAGAACGCGGCACAATGGATGGGTGGAAGGTTTCGTTCACAAGGATTTCTCGGCGGTCGGCGACGTCTTCAGGCGGCAGCTGAAGCGCACCAACGGCGGCGCGGCGGTGTGCATCTATCACCGCGGCAAACCAGTGGTCGACATCTGGGGTGGCAACCGCACCGATGACGACCCGTGGGAGCAGGACACGGTCGCCATGTGCTTCTCGACCACCAAGGGCGTGTCGTCCACGGCCCTGCACGTGCTGGCCGACCGAGGCGAGGTCGACTACGACGAGCCGGTAGCCACCTACTGGCCGGAGTTCGCCCAGGGGGGCAAGCAGGACGTGACCGTGCGCCACGTGATCACCCACTCCGCCGGCCTGCACCGCATCCGCAGCCTCGTGGACCACGGCTCGCGCATGCACGACTGGGACCACATGGTGGAGGCCCTTGCCGAGGCCGAGCCCGCCTACGAGCCCGGCACGCGCCACGGCTACCACGCGCTCACCTACGGCTGGTTGGTCGGCGAGATCGTGAGGCGGGTGTCCGGCGATGACATCGCGACGTTCGTCGACAAGGAACTGGCCCAGCCGCTCGAGCTGGACGGACTGTTCATCGGCCTTCCCCGATCCGAGCGGCACCGGGTGGCACCGCTGGCAACCATGGGCCTGCCGAGACCGACCAACGCCACGGTCAGGCAGATCGAGAAGCAGATCGGCACCGCGATGGGCAAGGTCGTCTCGGCCGTGCCGGGGCCGCTCAACACGCGGCGCCTGATCAACGCCCTCGCGCCGCGCAACGTGGAGGAGGCGCTCTACGGCCCCGATGCGATGGATTCGGCGATGCCGGCGGCCAACGGGTTCTTCACGGCCCGCTCACTGGGCCGCATGTACGGAATGCTCGCCGGCTGGGGAGAGATCGACGGCACCCGGATCCTGTCCGAGGAGACGGTCGGCACGATCAGCACGGTGCAGCGCCGTGGCCGCGATCACGTGCTCGTGCTGCCGATGGACTGGCGACTCGGCTACCACCGCGTCTACACCAGCCGCGGCGGCGTAGGACCTGCCTTCGGCCACTTCGGCTTCGGCGGGTCGGGTGGCTGGGCCGACCCCTCACGGGATCTGGCGCTCGGATTCGTGTGCAGCCGCGGAAGCGGCACGCCGATCGGCGACCTGCGGATCATGCAGTTGGGTGCCGCCGCCGTTGCAGCCGCCGACAAGACCTCGCGGACGCTTCGTTCCGACAGCCACTCCAACGGCGACCCCGAAGCACAACCGGCCTGACACCTCCCGCCTGGGGGCGCAGTCAGGCCGCCTGACTCGCGCCATCACAGGCGAGGCCGCTGCAGTCGGCCCGCCGACAGACCACGATGCCGTCACGGTGCACCCGTGCACCGCAGGATCCGACCCCTCGTGTGGCCATGGCTGACTGCTCGTACCGGGTGGCTCGGGGGCGGATTCGTGCAGGAGTGTTCGTAGCCATGTGGCCAGCATCACCCGAACTGGTACATCATGTACAGCGATGGTTTCTGCACATATTCATAAGCATTATTGATGTTAAGTGAACGCCGGTGAATGAGATGACCGACCTGCGGGGGCTCGAGCTCCGGCACCTGGTGGCGGCAACAACGGTCGCGCGCACGGGGACATTCGGAAGGGCCGCTGACCAGCTCGGCTACACCCAGTCAGCCATCAGCCAGCAGGTGTCCGCGCTCGAGAACGCACTCGGACAGCAACTCTTCGACCGGCCGGGCGGCCCACGGCCAGTGGTACCGACCGCAGCTGGTCGGCTCCTGGCCCGTCACACCGGAGCGGTCATCGACTCGCTCGGCGTGATGCTTGCAGAGCTCGACCAGGTCCGTGACGGAGAGCGAGGCAAGGTGCGGCTCGGTTCGTTCCAGTCAGTCTCGGTGCACCTTGCGCCACCGCTTCTCGCCCGGCTGCGCGACGAGCTGCCACTGGTGGAAGTCGAGCTGTTCGAAACCGATGATGAAATCGAACTGGAACACATGCTGCTGAGCGGGGAGCTCGACGCCACGTTCCTCGTGATGCAGGAGGAGGGCGACCCGTCGGGCATGCACCTGACCGAACTGCTGCGTGATCCGTACCTGGCCATCACACCGCAGGGGGAACACCGCGGGCCAGTGGCCGTGGAGGAGCTCGCCGATCGGCCCCTCATCGGCAATCCGGCCGGCGTCTGCGAACGAATGGTCGACAAGTCGCTTCGGGCCATGGGCACCACGACCACCTACGGATACCGCACGGCCGACAACGGTGCGGTGCATGCGATGGTGGCCAGCGGCCTGGGAGTGGCGGTCATGCCCCGCCTGTCCATAGATCCCGCACAACACGGCATCGAGGTGCACGAGCTCAGCCCCGAGCTGCCGCCGCGCCGGCTGGCGATCGCCCGCCGCTCCGGTGAGCCCGGTTCGCTCACAACGGCCGTGGTGCAGGCCGCGGTCCGCGTTGCCAACGGAATCGACCCGACGCGCAGCTGAGTGCGGACCTCAGGCGTCGAGGCCGACGACCCGCAACGACAGCTCCCACAACCGCGCTGCTTCTGCGGGGTCACAGGCCCACGACTGCACCCCACCCGATGCCCCGGGCGCGTCAGCCCGAGGGGCGACGTGGCAATCCTCCAGGTACGCGCCACCGTGGTCGTCGAGCTCGGCGGCAGTGGCGGCCCACACCGATGTGGCCGCCCCCTGTTCCACGGTCTTGAACTGGAATGCATCCAGCGCATTGCCGGATTCGTCACCGTCGACATCGTCGCCGCCTTCGGCGCGGGCACGGTCGGCCATCCACTGGATGTCCTCCGCAGTCAGGTGCCGCGACAGTTCGGTCATGATCACGCCCGGGTGCACAGAGAACGCATGCACCCCGTCGCCGGACATCCGGCGATCCAACTCGAGTGCGAACAGCGCGTTGGCGGTCTTGGACTGACCGTACGCAATGAAGTTGTGGTACTCGCCGCGCTCGAAGTCGGGGTCCTCCCAGATGATCGGCGACGTGCGGTGTCCAGCCGATGACAGCACCACGACCCGCGACGGCGCGGCGGCGCGGAGGTTGTCGCGCAACGACAAGGTGAACAGGAAGTGACCGAGGTGGTTGGTGCCTAACTGCAGCTCGTGGCCCTCCACGGTGCGACCCAGCGGGGGCGCCATCACGCCCGCGTTGAGGATCAGCAGGTCGATCGCGGGGTGTCGGCCGGCCAACTCGCCGGCCGCCGCCCGCACCGCGTCGAACGAGGCTAGGTCGAGCACGAGTGTCTCCACGGACCCGGCCACACCGGTGCTCTCGATGCGCTCCTGTGCAGCGGCCAGCTTCTCGGGGTTGCGAGAGGCCAGGACCACGGTCGCACCCTTCGAGGCCAGCGCCCGTGCGGTCTCCTCGCCGAGTCCGCCAGACGCCCCGGTGACAACGGCCACCTTGCCGGTGAGGTCCACGCCCTCGATGACCTCTTCGGTGGTTGTCTCTGCTCCGATGCTGGTGCTCATGTGCGAGACGGTACCCGCGCCATGCGGGTGCGCGGGTTGCAGACCGGTCAGTCCGCCACAGCGGCGCGCGCCGCGCGACCACGCTCGCGCTCGGCACGCAGGGCTGCGCCGCGGCTGAACTCCATCGCGTCGAAGCCGACCGGGTCCGCCGGCACGTCCGCCGGGTCCACCAGCGGCGTGCCGAGCACCATCTCGATGAGAAGCGGCCGCCCAAGCATCTCGCCGGCGCAGTTGACGCCGCCCACCATGGTGCCCGCCACGCCATGGCCTGACGAGGTGTTGGCTCCCACGAGCCAGAGACCGTCGATTTCCGTGCGGTGCTGGGGACGGTTCTCACCGGACTGTTCCGGTGAGTGGATGTAGCCGTAGCTCGTACCCCCCGTGGAGCGCGTGTAGCGCTCCTGGGACAGAGGCGTTGCGGTCTCCACGTGCGCGATGTGGTCACGCAGGCGCTGGCCGCCCAGGTCTTCGGCCAGCGCTCGCTGGGCTGCGTCGATCAATGCGTCGGTGAGTTGGGCCTTGCGGGCCCGGTACTGCTCGCCCCGCCGGTACCGGCCTCCGTCGGCCGGTGACTGCTCCACGCCCCACCACTTCAGGCCTCGGGGAGCCAGGGTCATCACCTGGAGGTTGGTCTGGCCCGCAGAGCAGAGCAACTCGTTGCCCGGGTCCTTGCGCGATGCCATGGCGATGTAGGCGAACATGTCGGGCCCCTCGAGAATCCCGTTGTCGAGCTCGGCGTATAGGCCATCGGTCTCGTAGGTCGGGAACACGAAGTGGTTGGTGTTGGGGCCCGCGACCTCCATGTCGACCACGAGGTACACGCACACCAACCCGAGCGTCATCTGCGCTTCGCGGGTCCACGAGACCGTGCCCGGGTCCCAGTGTTGCTCGCCGACCAGGCCGAACACCGTGCGAGCGTGGTCCGCGTTGGAGATGACCGCCTCCGTGGCGTGGACCGTGCGGCCGTCCTCCATCAGCACGCCGGTGGCGCGACGGTCCTGCACGATGATCCGGTCGACGGGTGCCAGCGTTCGCACCTCGCCGCCGAACGCCTCGATCACCTGGATGAGCCGTGCGGGCATCATCTGCCCCCCACCCTCGGGGTAGTAGGCGCCACGCATGTAGTGGTCGATGATCGCTGCGTGCATCGACACTGCGGTCTGCGACGGGCCACCCGCGTACAGACCCGACCAGTGGTCCAGAACCGCCTGCGCGCGCTGGGAGAGCTCGCCCTCTGCGAACAGCTCGTCGAGGGTGCGAAACGCCCAGTGGTCGAACGTGGGGGTCTCGGCTCCGGGGATGGAACGGGCCCGTGACTCCTCTGCCACTTCCCGCAGCACGCCGACCACCCGTTCGAGGCCGGCTTGTTCGGACGGAAACGCCTCGACCAGACGGTCACGGTAGCGATCCCAGCCGACCGGCACGGAGAAGTCGAGGTCGGGGAAGTGCAGCGTGTCGAACCCATCGGGATCGAGGGGCCGGAAGTCGATCCTGTCGCCGACTCCCAGGGCGGTGAAGATCGACGGGAACAACCCGCCGGGTCCGCAGTCACCGATGTAGTGGATGCCCACGTCGAACTCGTAGGTGGCCATCGAGCCGTCCTCGACCTTGTGGTGGCGTCGGAACACCTGCGTGTTTCCGCCCGCCAGGTCATGCGCTTCGAGCACCAACACCCGTCTGCCCTCCGCGGCCAGGCAGGCTGCGGCGGTCAAGCCGCCGGGCCCGGAGCCGACGACGACCACGTCCCAGGTCTCATCTGATGTCGAGTCTCCGTGATCGGCCATCCATGGTTCGTATCACACATGGCAGGATCTACGAATGGCAGACGCAATCGCGAGGTTCGGCCCCGACTCGAGCGCCCCAGAGGTGGCCGCGGCACTTCGCAGCGATGGCGTGGCCATCGTGGAACGCCTCGCGCCCGAAGAGCTGTGTGACCGCGTCGCAGCAGAGCTGGATCCCATCCTGATGGCCACCGAGGCCGGGGGTGACGACTTCGTGGGTGACCTGACCAAACGGCCCGGAGCGCTACTGGCCAGCTGTCCGTCATCGGTCGAGATGGTGGCCCACGACCTGGTGTTGCAGGTTGCCGATGAGGTGCTGTGGCCACAGAAGTCGAGCTTCCAGCTTCACCTGACACAGGCGATCGCCATCGGCCCGGGGGAATCCGCGCAGCAGCTCCACCGCGACCAGTGGGCATTCGACTTCTTCCAGTTCCCCTCGGACGTGGAGGTGGAGGTGTCGACGATCTGGGCACTGACCGACTTCACCGAGGCCAACGGCGCCACCCGCGTGGCACTGGGAGCCCATGCCTTGGCCGATGCGGATGTGGCCGCGATCGACCCCGCCGACACCGTGGCCGCAGAAATGCCGCGCGGGTCGGTGGTTCTCTACACCGGCCGCGCGGTGCACGGCGGTGGTGCCAACACGAGCGACCGCACGCGCATCGGCATCAACGTCGACTACGTGCTCGGCTGGCTTCGCCAGGAGGAGAACCAGTACCTCTCGGTTCCACGCGAAGTCGCCGCAGCGCTTCCCGAAAAGGTGCAGCGCCTGATGGGCTACCAGATGGGCGCCTACGCACTCGGCTACGTGGGCAACCTGCGCGATCCGATCAGCGTGCTGCGCGAGGCCGCCGACGCCGACACCGAGCGCCCCACCTTCGCGCCCTGATCCGGGGCGTCAGGGCGCCAACTTCCCCACCGTGTCTCCAGGTCGCACGGCCCCCTCAACCACGACCCGGGCATTCAAGCCGCGCAGGCGGAGGCCGTCGCGGTCGCCCGCGTTGACCCACCTGCGTGCATCGGGTCCGTAGCGCTCGGCGAACTTCACGCAGCCCGTGTGTGGCTCGTCGGTCACCTCGATCACGGCACCACCGAGGGCCAGGCGCGTACCTGCGGGCAGATTGGCCTCGCTCACGTCCAGATCCACATGGAGTTGGTCACCCGCCAGCGCGCGATGCTCGAGGTCATCCGCATCCGCCAGGAGTTCGATCACGCGTGAGCTGATCAGGTTGAGCTGCATGTCCGGATGCGAGCTTCCGTCGTCGGTCCGCGATGATCCGCGCACGTTCCAGCAGTCACCCGCCAGGCCTTCGGCAACGTTGAGATGCCCGACCTCGAGGATCTCCCGCTCGTTCTCCGCCGGCCGACGCACCACCATCGTGAGTGTGCCCACATCGGTTGGGGCCTCGAGTACATGGTCGAGTCCTGCGTTCAGTTCGTCTCGAGTCCGGTATCCCATGGCCTCAGTGTCCCATCGGTGGCGCGGACGGTCACCCGGGTTTCCCCGTGTGACGAATCGGTGCAATGGTGGGGCATGGCTACGAAGGCCACGCAGCGGACGAAGCGGGCCTCCCGGGGCGAGCCCGCAGGTGCGGCGGTGCACCACCGTGTCATCCATGGCTATGAGCGCGCCTACCGGGTGGCCGGGGATACGTCGCTCGAATCGGGTGGCACGGCCAACGACGACGGGCGCCCGACCCTCCTGCTCCTGCACGGCATCGGCGATAGCTCGGAGTCCTGGCTGCCGGTCATGGAAGGCCTGGCGAAGGACCACCGGGTCATAGCCCCCGACCTTCTCGGACACGGCGACAGCGAGAAGCCTCGCGCCGACTACAGCGCTGCCGCCTTCGCCAACGGCATGCGAGACCTGCTCGAGGTTCTCGGCATCGAGAGGGCCACGGTCATCGGCCACAGCCTGGGCGGGGGCGTCGCGGCGCAGTTCTCCTACCAGTACCCCGACCGCGTGGAACGACTCGTGCTCGTGTCGGCCGGCGGGGTCGACCGTGATGTCTCGCCGCTGTTGCGGCTCGCGGCGGCACCCTTCACCGAGCTGGCGGTGCCGGTCATCCACACACCTCCGGGCCGCCTCTTCGTGCGCTTCGGCACACGGCTGCTCAAGGTGTTCGGGCACGACCTCGCGATCGATGCCGAGGAACTCCAGCGCGTCCTCGACGGACTGCCCGAGGACGGCGCCTACGACGCGTTCACCCGCACGTTGCGCGCAGTGGTCGACTGGCGCGGCCAGGTCGTCACGATGCGGGACCGCGTCTACCTGGCGTCGATGATCCCGATGGCGGTCATGTGGGGAACCAATGACGGGGTCATACCGCCGGACCACGCAGAGTTGCTGGCCGAGTCCTGTCCTCATGCGACCGTGTCCCTGTACGAGGGGGCCGGTCACTTCCCGCACCACCAGGACCCGCAACGATTCATCGCAGAAGTGACTGACTTCGTCGCCCGCAACGAGCCGGCCCAGTTCGATCCCGAGCTGTTCCGCGAGTACCTCCGCAGCGGTGAGGTGCCCGGCGGAATCGACCTCCGCGACTGCGACGACCGGTCGGTCAGGGCCTGAACCCGGCGCAGAACCACCGGCCGCCGGGCGACGCGCCCCGCCGCTAGCCCTCTGCCGTCACCCCGGGGAGGTCATCGTCGGGATCAACGGGCATGTGCGGCGTCCCAGCGCGTCGCTCTGCCATCAGCCGCTCGGCTTCGGCAGGGAAGATGTTCTTGATGAGGTAGGGGTCATGCACCATCAGGTAGTCAGGTGCGATGCCCTTGACGTAGCGCTCGAAGTAGAGAAACTGCTTGCCGAGAAGGTTCAGCTCCTCCGGCGCGGAGATGTCGCCCATCTGCTCTGAGAGCACAAGCGACTGCTGGAAAAGGTCTGCGAACTGCAGGTCCTCCATGCGCGACGCCATGATCGGGTCGAACACCACCTTGAGCATGGCCCCGAGCTGCTCGTCGTCGCCGAGGTCACCGCGGATCACCCCGAGCTTCTTGTAGCCGCGGATGATCCGGGCGAACTCGTGGTCGACCATGAAGGTGTAGAGGATGTCGCGCACCATGTCGCGCCACTCATCGCTGAACTCCCCCATGATGCCGAAGTCGAGGAAACAGCAACGGCCGTCCTCGAGTGCCCAGATGTTGCCCGCATGGAGGTCGCCGTGGAAGGGGCCATGAAGGACCATCGCCTCGATCCACGCCTTCATGCCACGCCGCAGGTTGGACTGGGCGTCGAAACCCATGGCTTCGTGCGCCGCGAAGTCATCCATCGGCACACCGAAGACCCGTTCCATGCAGATCATCTGCGGACCGCAGTAGTCCCAGACCACCTCGGGTGCGGTGACCATCGCGTTGTCGCCGAAGTCGTGCAGGTGGGAGCGAAACGAGTCCTGGCGGTAGGCCTCGAGGGCAGTGTTGAGCTCCTGGTTGGTGACCCGATGCAGGTCGCGCACCATTCCCACGGCGTTGGCGCGCCGCCCGAGCGTGGTGCGCATCAGGGCCTTCGCAATCACGTTGGCGACCCTGAGGTCCCGGTTCATCCGCTCGAGGATGTGCGGGCGCAGCAGCTTCACGACCGCTTGGCGCCCGTCGGGCAGCACCACGGCGTGCACCTGGCCGACCGACGCCGCGGAAAGCGGCACCTCGTCTATCGACGCGAACAGCTCGCGCGGATCATGACCGAGGTCCTCCACGATCGTCGCCCGCACCAGATCGAACGAGAACGGCGGCACGTCCTGCAGGCACCGTTGGGCTGGGCGCGACATGTGGTCGGGGAACATACCCGGCGAACTCGCGATCATCTGGCCGACCTTCACCCAGGTGGGGCCCATCCTGAAGAAGCCCTCGACCATCCCCTCGCTGGCACACCACAGCCAGGAGCCTCTGCGCCAGTGCAGGAGCTTCGCGAGAAGACCCTTGAGCACGAACACCACGAGCAGCGCTGAGTTCGCCACCAGGGCCCATGCCTCGCGGGGGCCGAACCTGTCGAGGGGCGGGTAGTGCACCTCCAGCGCCTCCGGCGGCGGACCGTCGGAGTACGGGCCACGGAAGGTGGTCCTCACGCCGGTGTTGGCGAACGTGTCGGCGTCGGCATCGGTGCCCGCAGGGCTCACGTGCCGCTTCATTGGATCCATCGACGGGTTCATGGTCGCCTCCCGCAGCCATCCGACACAGCCACCCCACTAGCTCAACCAACCACGGGTGCTCCGCCCCACCTGTTCCACGGAGGCTAACTGCGCCCGAAGCACGTTCAGAAATCGGCTGCGCCGCGGGATAGCGTCGGCAGGATGACCCGCCTGCTGGTCGTGCACCACTCCCCCACGCCCCACCTCAGAGCACTGGCCGGCGCCGTGCTCGAGGGGGCCCGGCACCCAGACATCGCCGGAGTCGAGGTGGTCGAGCGGCCCGCACTCGAAGCCCATGAGCGAGACGTGCTCGACGCCGACGGATACCTGCTCGGTACTCCGGCGAATCTCGGGTACATGTCAGGGGCCCTCAAGCACTTCTTCGACACCGTCTACGACGCATGCATCGACACGACGGCCGGGCGGCCCTGGGGCATGTGGATACACGGCTCCAGCGACACAGCGGGGGCCCGACTGGGCATCGAACGGATCGTCACCGGCCTGCAGTGGCGCGCCGCCAGCGAACCGGTCGAACTCATCGGGGAGGAGCCCGGCGAGCTCGACCGCTGCAATGAACTCGGCTCCGTGTTGGCCGCCACTCTTGGCGCCTTCTGATCGCTGACGTCGTGATGCCCCGCTGGGCCCGACGTGGTGGCGCCCGGCCGAAACTGAACTAGCGTCGGCCGCGTTCCAATCCCTCGATAGGAGAAACAATGCTTCTCGCTGAATCCGGCGGCTACGAGTTCGGGCACCTGCTCTGGGGTCTGCTTTCCATCTTCTTCATGGTCATCTACTTCATGATCCTGTTCAGCATCTTCGGTGACCTGTTCCGCTCGAAGGACCTGAGCGGCCTGGCGAAGGTGCTCTGGGTGCTGGTCATCTTCCTGCTCATCTTCATCGGCCCGCTGATCTACCTGATCGTGCGCGGCAGCGGGATGGCCGACCGGGCAGTCGAAGCCCAGGCCGACGCGCAGAAGCAGATGCAGGCCTATGCATCCCAGGTGGTCGCCCAGTCCGGCGAAGGCCAGGGCCATGCCGCTCAGCAGATCAGCCAGGCCAAGGACCTCCTCGACTCGGGTGCCATCACCCAGGAGGAGTTCGACAAGTTGAAGGCCAAGGCCCTCGACTGAGCCTGGGGCCAACTGGGGCAGCGCCAGGCCGGGTCGGCCCGGGCAGGCTGACTCGACACAGTTGCCCGATGAACGGGGGCGCCTTCGGGCGTCCCCGTTCCGCGCCCGGCCGCCGGCGTCGAGCGCGGCGTCCGGGCCGCTCAGGAGGGCTCGACGAGGGTGACGAGCAGGTCTCCGGCGTCGACCTTGTCGCCCTCGGCCACGAGCACCTCGCCGACCACGGCATCTGAGCGCGCCGTGATGCGGTGTTCCATCTTCATGGCCTCCACCACCACGAGCAGGTCTCCGTCGGACACCGAGTCACCCTCGGAGACATGCACGGAGATGACAGAGCCGGGCAGCGGCGACACAGGGCCCCCGGCAGCACCGGCCGCGTCGTGGTCGGCAAAGGGCGACACAGGCTGCCAGACGGTCCGTCCCGCGGCGCCGGCGACAGTCAGCGTGCCCTCGTCATTGCGACGCACACGCACCTCGGCAGCCACGCCGTCGAGCTCGACCTGCCAACGGTCCGGCGCGACCAGGTGCGCCGCGAGCATGAACGACCGGCGCGCGTCCTGGCCGAGCACACCGTCGCCACCGGGCTCGGGCGGTGCCCCCACCAAGACGTGGCCGCGAACCGACTCGGGATTAGATGCCGACTCCAGTGAGTATTCGAGCTGGATCGGTTCTGCGCCCTCACCGGCTACCAGATCCGAGAAGGCCCGCCGTTGCCCCACGGTTGCGACGTTGCGCCACCCCGACGGGGCGAACGACCAGAGCGAGTCGGCCTCGCGGTCCGCTGCCTGCTGCGCCATGGCGGCCGCGACGAGGTGAACCGTACGGTCCTCCCCGGACGGCCCGGTCGCTTCGGCGACCTCCGGGTGCTCGCTGAGATACGCGGTGGTGGCCTCACCACTGCCGAAGGACTCCTCTGTGAGGATCGCAGCCAGCGCGTCCGCGTTGGTGCGCACGCCCGACAGTTCGGCGGTGCGCAGGGCTCGGGCCAGAGCACCCGCAGCCCTGTCGCGTTCCGGCGCCCAGGCGATCACCTTTGCCAGGAGGGAGTCGTAATCGGCCGAGACGACGGATCCCGCCGCAACACCGGAATCGACCCGCACAGCAAGACCGTCGATCGCGAAGTCGCCGAGGGTGCCTGTGGAGGGCAGCCACCCGGCGGCCGGATCCTCAGCGACAAGGCGGACTTCGATGGCGTGACCGCTGGGGGCCAGGTCGCCTTGGGTGAACGGCAGCGGCCGACCGTCGGCGACCAGCAGCTGGAGCTCCACCAGATCCACGCCCCAGACCGCCTCGGTGACCGGATGCTCGACCTGCAGTCGCGTGTTGACCTCGAGGAAGGCGATCGTGGCGTCGGAGCTGACCAGGAACTCGACGGTGCCGGCACCTCGGTAGCCGACGCGTCGGGCGAGCGCCACCGCTCCCTCGCACAGCTTGGTGCGGACCGCCTCGCCGATGCCGGGCGACGGCGCCTCCTCCACCACCTTCTGGTGGCGCCGCTGGATCGAGCAGTCCCGCTCCCCGAGATGCACGACGTTGCCGTGGGTGTCGCCAAGGACCTGCACCTCGATGTGGCGGCCGTGCTCGATGAGCGGCTCGACGAACACGGTGCCGTCACCGAACGCCGCCTCTGCCTCCCGGCTGGCCGATGCGACCACCTCGGCCATGTCCGCCGAGTCGTGCACCGTGCGCATACCGCGGCCACCACCACCGGCCGCGGCCTTGACCATGGCAGGAACCGGCAGGCCGTCGGGCAGGTCATCGGCTGTGACCACGGTGGCCTCGGTGGTGGGCACACCGGCCTCGATGGCCTCCACCTTGGCCGCGACCTTGTCGCCGAGCAGCTCGATCTGTTCGGGAGTCGGGCCGACCCAGATGAGACCGGCGGACTCGACGTCACGGGCGAACGATGGGTCCTCCGCGAGGAACCCGTAACCAGGGTGAACAGCATCGCAGCCGGTGCTGAGGGCGGCTTCGATCACGGCGTCGCCGCGCAGGTACGACTCGGCCGCGCTGGTGCCACCGAGCGCGACGGCCCTGTCCACGGTGCGGGTGTGAAGCGCCGTGCGGTCGGCCTCGGAGAACACACCGACGGTGTCGATCCCGAGCCGGTGCGCCGTGCGGGCTATGCGCACGGCGATCTCCCCCCGGTTCGCAATCATCAGCCTGCGTATCAAGCGTCCTCCTGGGCGTTCCTGCGTCCGATGGGGCGGTTGGGGCGCCGCCACGGCAGCGATGAGCGCTCGCGCGAAGAGCAGTCCACCTCAGTGCCTCCAGACGCCGTAGGCCTCGGCGCCGGATACGACGTTCGAGTGCGAGGCGGACAGGGCTATGCCCAGCACGGTACGCGTGTCGCGCGGGTGGATGACCCCGTCGTCCCACATGCGGCCGGTGGCGTACAGCGCGCTCGACTGGGACTCGACCAGCATCTCGAGCATGCCGGTCTGCTCGGCGAGGGTGGCCTCATCGATCTCCTGGCCCTTTGCCGCTGCTGCGTTGCGGGCGATGATCCCCATCACTCCGGCCAGCTGCTTGGGACCCATCACGGCGATGCGGTGGTTGGGCCAGGTGAAGATGAAGCGTGGGTCGTAGGCCCGCCCCGACATGCCGTAGTTGCCGGCGCCGTAGCTGGCTCCGACCATCAGCACGAAGTGCGGCACCTCGCTGTTGGAGACGGCGTTGATGAGCTTGGCGCCGTCCTTGATGATGCCGCCCTGCTCGGCGGCGGTGCCCACCATGAAGCCCGTGATGTTCTGCACGAACACCAGCGGGGTGCTGGTGCGGTTGCAAAGCTGGATGAACTGCGCACCCTTCTCGGACTCCTCGGAGAACAGGATCCCGTTGTTGGCGAGCACGCCCACGGGGAAGCCACAGATCGAGCCCCAGCCGCACACGAGCTTGTCGCCGTAGAGCGGCTTGAACTCCTCGAAGCGGCTGCCGTCGAGGGTGCGGGCGAGGATCTCGCGTACCTCGAAGGGCACCTTCACATCCGCCTGGGCACACCCGATCAGCTCACCGGGGTCATGGAGCGGCTCGTCGGCCGGCTCGCTGGGCCCCGGGCCGAGCTTCTGCCAGTTGAGGTGGCGCACGATGTCACGCGTGATGCGGATGGCGTCCATCTCGTCGACGGCGAGGTAGTCGGACAGCCCGGAGGTGCGCGAGTGCATCTCGGCGCCGCCGAGGGTCTCCTCGTCGACGTCCTCGTCGATGGCCATCTTCACCAGCGGTGGACCACCGAGATAGGCGAACGAGCGGTTCTTCACCATCACCACGTAGTCGCTCATCCCCAGCGCATACGCACCGCCGGCAGTGGCCGGGCCGAAGCCGACGGTGATGGTGGGGATGCCTTCCTTGGAGAGCCGGGTGAGGTTGCGGAACTGGGCACCGCCGGGCACGAAGATGTCTGCCTGGCGCGGCAGGTCGGCGCCGGCTGACTCCGACAGCGAGATCATCGGGAGCCGGTTGGCGCGGGCGATCTCGAATGCGCGCATGCCCTTTGCGACGGTGTGTGGGTTGGCGGAGCCACCCCGCACGGTCATGTCGGTGCCCCCGATCATGCACTCGACACCCTCCACGATCCCGATGCCGTTGACGGTGCCTGCGCCGATCGGGTCGTCGGTCTCCGCGGCCGCTAGGGACATCAGCTCGAGGAACGGGGTGTCCGGGTCCACGAGCGCTTCGATGCGCTCGCGCACGAGCATCTTTCCCCTGCGTCGGTGGCGGTCCACCTTCGCCTGACCGCCGATGGCCGGCAGCTCGGCGAGCTTGTCGGCAACCTGCGCCCAGAGAGCCTCCATGGCCTCGACGTTGGCGTTCCACTCGCCGCTGCCGACATCCAGTCGGCTGCGCAGCACCGGGTGGCTGTTGGACGTGGCGGCACTCATTGCCGCCGAACGCTAGTCGTCAGCAGCAGCTTGTGGCTCCGCCGGCGGCGGGTGCGCAACACGACCCGTCATCGGCGAGCACCTCGGCTTCGGTGGCCTCGCTGTCGGCGTTCTTCACGTACCACTCCCAACGGGTGCCGTCGGGTCCGTCGAGCCAGGTCTCGGTCTTCTCGGCGAAGCAACAGGTGGTGTCCTCCACCTCGGTGGTGATGAGGCCCTCGGCCTGCAGCCTGGAGGCGGCCGCGGTGACCTGCGTACCCTCCTCGACCTCCACACCGAGGTGGTTGATCGAGCCTGCATCACCGGCTCCGGCGAAGAGCACGAGCTTGAGTGGCGGCTCGGCGATGGCGAAGTTGGCGTAGCCGGTTCGGATCTTGTCGGGCGTGGTCCCGAACATCTTCGAGTAGAAGTCGACTGCTTCATCGATGTCGTCGACGTTGAGGGCGAGCTGCAGGCGCATGTGGGACCTCCGGGTCTCTGATCCGACCGTACCGGACGGAGCTTGATGTCAGATAGACAATCATCGAATTGATGACTATCGAAGTGTGTCGTACACATCGACGTTTGTCAATATGTATGCCAGAATGGACCCATGGCAACGAAGCAGAGCATCCCCGTGGCCGATCCGGTCGACCCCGACGCACCCGCTTGCTGCACCCCCCTCGACGGTCCCCTGCTGGACGAAGCCGAGGCCGAGGAGATGGCCCTCGTCATGAAGGCGCTTGCCGATCCCGTGCGCCTCCGCCTGCTGTCGCTCATCGCCAACTCCCCCACCGGCGAGACCTGCGCCTGCGACCTCGCCACCCCCCTCGGCCGCTCCCAGCCCACCGTCAGCCACCACCTGACCCTGCTCACCAAGGCGGGCCTGATCGAGCGCGAACAGCGTGGCAAGTGGGCCTGGTTCAGGGCCCGCGCCGACCGACTCGCCGAGGTTTCCGATGCCGTGAGGCTGGGGGCCCGCGACTAGAACGTACCGCCGTGTATCTGGCAAGGAAGGACCTCCGGGCGGCCAGGGGCCGCTTCGCCCTCGTGGGCATCGTGATCGGCCTGATCGCGTTCCTGGCCACGATGCTGGCCGGCCTGGCCAACGGCCTCGTCGACGACGGGATCTCCGGGCTGCGGGAGCTGCCGATCAGCCACATGGCATTCGCGGAGAACTCCCAAGCCGTGTTCTCCCGCTCGATCCTCACCGAGGAAGAACTGGCCGCCTACCAGGAGGTCACCGACGAAGCGACCCCGGTCGGTGCGTCCTTCTTCAACGCCCGCCCCGCCGATGACTCGGGCGACGGCGAGGCGATCGACATCGTGCTGTTCGGCGTGGACGACGACGGCTTCCTGGCCGATGCATCCGAAGCCGGGGCTGCGGTTGACGCAACCCGGTCGCTGGACGGTGGACTCGTGCTCAGCCATGAGTTCAGCGACAAGGCGGCCGTGGGTGACGAGTTCACGATCGTCGGAACCGACATCACCTTGCCGGTGATCGGCTTCACGTTCTCGGGCACATACGGCCACGTCCCGATCGCCTACACATCGCTGTCCACCTGGCAGGACCTGCTCTACGGCGACGACGCGGATGGTCGCTTCTCCGCAGTGGCGATCGGCGAGGGAGACGAAACTGCGCTCGAAGCCGCAGCCGGGCAGAGCGGCACCGAGCTGCTCACCAAGACCGAGGCCTACGCCGGCTCGCCCGGCTACACCGCCGAGTCGGCCACGATGACGCTCATCCGGGGCTTCCTGCTCGTGATCTCGGCGCTCGTCGTCGGCGCGTTCTTCACGGTGTGGACCATCCAGCGAACCCGCCAGATCGGCCTGCTCAAGGCGCTCGGAGCATCGTCGGGCTACATCATCCGCGATGCGCTCGGCCAGCTGCTGGTGGTACTCATCATCGCCGTCACGATCGGCTCCGCCGCCGCTTTCGGGATGGGCGCCATCATCGGCGACGAAGCACCGTTCAACCTCAGCTTCGGCTCCGTGCTCTGGACTGCCGGCATCCTCACCTTCGTGGGCATGGCCGGCAGCCTGGTGGCGCTGCGCCGCATCACCTCGGTCGACCCGGCCATCTCACTCACGGCGGGAGTGTGACGTGCTCGAACTCAACGACATCTGCGTGACGATCCCCGACGGCGAGGAGACGTTGGCGATCCTCGACCACACCGAGCTGCGGGTGGACCAGGGCGAGGTGGTCTCCGTCTCCGGCCGCTCCGGCTCCGGCAAATCGACACTCCTTGCGATCGCCGGGCTGTTGCGCAAGCCGGACTCCGGGACGATCTCCTTTGCTGAGCACGACGCAACCGCCATGTCGAACAAGGCGCGCACGCGGCTGCGCCGCGACGAAGTCGGCATCATCTACCAGTCCGCCGAGCTGTTCCCATCGCTCACCGCCATCGAGCAACTCGAACTCGTGGCCCACATCAGCCACCGGCTCAACGGCGAAGCCCGTGAACGGGCGGCCGCACTGCTCGACGAGGTGGGCCTGCAACGCCGCCAGGACAGCCGCCCCGGCAAGCTGTCCGGTGGTGAACGCCAGCGAGTCGGCATCGCCCGGGCCCTCATGAACGAGCCGTCGGTGCTGCTGGCCGACGAGCCGACATCATCGCTCGACCCTGAGCGGGGCCGCGAGGTCATGGAGCTGATCACCGGCGAGGCGCGCACCCGCAACCTCGCAACGGTGGTCGTGTCGCATGATCCCACCCATGTGGATCTCTTCGACCGCTCGTTCCGCCTCGAGGCCGGCAAGCTGCACACCGTCTAGGCACCACCAGGCCGTTCTGTGACAGAACGAGCTATCGGGGGTAGGCGAACACCTCGGTGGCCTTCGCCGTGGCCCAGACATCGACTCCATTCCCGAGCCCGAGCTCGGCGACCGACTCTGCGGTGAGCTCGGCGGTCAGGTCGAGGTCGCCGCTGAGGGCCACCCGAACGCGCTCCCCCATCGGCTCGGTCGAGGTGACGGTCATGGCCCAGTGGTTGCGGGCCGACCCGGCCGGCGGCTCGCGACCGGGTGACCGCAGCGCCACCGCAACGGCACTCGGGGCGACGGTGGCGAACACCTCACCCGACACCGACTCGGCAACGGCGACCCTCGCCGCCCCCACCGACACCACGTGGCCCTCGCCGGAGCCGACAAGCAGGTTGGTGCCCACGAGGTCCGCCACGTAGCGCGATCGCGGCCGTGCCGTCACATCTCGAAGTGAGCCGGACTGGGTGACACAGCCGGCTTCGAGCACCACCAGGTCATCGGCGAGCGCGTAGGCGTCGAGCGGGTCATGGGTGACCATCAGCGCCGCCCCTTCGAAGTCGGCGAGCCAGTGGCGCAACTCGGCACGCATCGCCGGGCGCAGCCGCGCGTCCAGCGCGGCGAGTGGCTCGTCCAGCAGCAGCACCCCGGGCTCCGCCGCCAGTGCCCGGGCGAGGGCGACCCGCTGGGACTGACCACCGGAGAGCCCGCCCGGTCGACGGTCCCCGAATCCACCGAGACCGACACGATCCAGCACCTCGGCGGCACGCTCACGGGCGGCACGCCTGCCCACGCCGCCGCAGCGCAGCCCGAACGCGACGTTGTCCAGCACGGACATGTGGGCGAACAGCAGGTGGTCCTGGGGCACCAGCGCGACCTGCCGAGCCTCGGGCACCATGAACGTGGCGCCACCATCGTCCAGGGTCCGGCCTGCCAGGCTGAGCGATCCGGCGCCGAGTGGCTCCAGTCCTGCGACCGCCCGCAGCAACGTGGTCTTGCCAGCTCCATTGGGTCCGAGCACGGCAGTGACGGTGCCCGGCTGCACCGCGAGCGACACGTCGAGGCGGAATCCCTCGAGTTCGACGGCCACCCGTCCCGACAGGCCGGCGGCACCCGCAGTGGCCGTTGCGCTCATGGCCGCACCAACCAGCGGTCACGCAGGCCCACGAGCACGACGATCGACACGACCAGCAGCACAATGCTCAGCGACACGGCACCGCCCGGATCGGAGTCGAGCCCGAGATAGACCGCGAGCGGCAGGGTACGGGTCCGACCGGCGATGTTGCCGGCGAAAGTGATGGTGGCGCCGAACTCGCCGAGTGCGCGGGCCCAGGCGAGCACCGCGCCCGCCACGATGGATGGTAAGGCGGCGGGGATCGTGACCCGCCACAGCACCGTCCACGGCCCGGCTCCCAGAGTGGACGCGAGCTCCTCGTGGCGGCGACCGGCTGAGCGCAGAGCCGCCTCCACGGTCAGCACGAAAAAGGGCATCGCCACGAAGGCCTCCGCCAGTACTACGCCCGCACCCGAGAAGGTGAGCTGGATGCCGAAGGTGTCCCACAGCCATCCGCCCAACGCCGAGTCGCGCCCCAGTGCCGAGAGCAGAGCCACACCCCCCACCACCGGGGGCATCACCATCGGCAGCACCACCAATGCGCGGGCGACGCGGCGGCCGGGGAACTCGACTCGCGCCAGCACCCAGGCCAGCGGCAGGCCGAGCACCACCACGACCAACACGGCAGCCAGTGATGCACCGACCGAGAGCCGCAGTGCTGTGAGCGCCTCGGCGCTGGTGATGTCGGACCAGAACGACGACCACTGAGCCGAAGCGAGCAACCCCGCGACCGGACCAACCAGGAACAGGATCGCCATCACCGCGGGCACTGCCGCCCACAGGGGCGGGCGGGACCCTCGGCGGGCACGCACGGCCGTCACTCGAATCCCCAGCGATCGAGCACGCGTCGCCCATCCTCGGAGGCCACGAACCCCACGAAGGCAGACGCCAGGTCACCGTCTGCCTCCCCGTTTGCGAGTGCTGCCACCAGATAGCGGTTGGACCCCTGCCGGCCCTTCAGGCGCACGATCTCCACGGCGTCGCCCGCTGCAAGAGCATCGGAGGCATACACCAGAGCGGCGGCAGCGTCGCCACGGGTGACCGCAGCCAGGGTCGCCCGGGCATTCGCCGCACGGGTCACCCGGTCCTCGGAGAGCACCGCCTCGCCCTGGCCGAGCGCCCGGTCGGCCAGCGTCCCGCACGGCGCCGTGGCGACACATAGAGCGACCACCTCGCCGGACTCGGTCACCTGGGCCAGATCGTCCTGGTCTTCGATGCCGAGCGGATTCCCCGGAGCGGTCACGATCACGAGCCCGTTGCGGGCGAACTCGACCGGCTCACCGACGACGTCGCCGGAGTCGACGACTTCGGCCATGTTGGGTTCGTCCGCGGAGGCGAACACGTCGACAGGCGCACCGCTGGATATCTGCGACGCCAGCGTGGCGGACGAGTCGAGGTTCAGCACCACAGCCACGCCGGGGTTGGCTGCTTCGAAGTCTTCCGTGATCTCGGCGAACGCGTCGGTGAGCGAGGCGGCCACGGAGACGAGCAGTTCCTGGCGGCGTTGGTCGCCCGCCACCGGTTCGGAGTCAGACGCACAGGTGGCTGTGGCGGCCGCGGCCATGGCCACCACCAGTCCGACTGCCGCACGGACCCTCGCGGTCACCGCCCCGGCACCTCGATCACCACGTTGGTGGACTTCACCGCGGCGACTGCGAGTTCGCCCGGCGCCAGGCCCAGGTCGTCGACCGCCTCGGCGGTCATCAGCGACACGATCCGGTGAGGGCCGGCCCGCAGCTCCACAAGTGCCGTGACCTTGTCCCGCTCGACCCTCGTGACGATGCCGGTGAAGCGGTTGCGGGCCGACTGGGCCATCGTCGCTTCCGGCTCCCAGGCCACGTCGGTCGTGGTCAGGTACTCGGCCAGGCCCGCACCCGGGATGAGCCGGTGGCCACCACCGCGGCGGGTGGTGTCCAGTCGGCCGTCGTCGCACCAGCGACGAACCGTGTCGACACTCACCCCCAGCAGATCGGCAACTTCACCAACACTGAACTCGCTCATCCGGTGATTGTCGCTCAGTTGGCTCGGATTTGCGAGGTCGCCGGGCCAATACGTGTATATCTGCGAGTCTTGAGCACGATCGCCTCGAGCGGTTCGAGCAGCGACCCGAACATCCGGGACATCAGGATGGCTCAGCCAGTCGTTGACAAGGCAGTGCGCTTGGAGGCGAGCCGCCAGACCTTGCGGATCACTGTTCCGATCTGGCGCGCGAACGAGGCGGTGTTGTACTCGACACCGTGGCGAGCGCAGATGTCGCGCACCCGCGGTTGCATCTCGGCGTAGCGGTTGGAAGGCACGTCGGGGAACAGGTGGTGCTCGATCTGGTGGTCGAGGTTGCCCGACATCACGTCCATGAGGGGACCGCCGGTGAAGTTGACCGAGCCGAGCACCTGGCGGCGGTACCAGTCTCCGCGGGTCTCACCCTCGATGTCCTCGGGGTCGAAGAAGTCGACCCCGTCGGGGAAGTGACCGCAGAAGATCACCGCGAAGCTCCACAGGTTGCGCACCACATTGGCCGCGGCCGCACCGGTCACCGAGGAGACAACGGAACCGACTCCGAACGGAACGGCAACCGCCGGCCAGGCGACGAAGTCCTTGAGGACCTGCTTGCGGATCTTGGCGAACGTCTCCGCCATGCTCTTGCGCGGCGACTCGCCCTCGGGCAGCTCCGCGTTGTCCGCCTTGGCGCTGTTGCGGGCGTCGTGGAACCCGACCCCGTACTCGAACACCGTGGCCAGCCCCACGAACGACAGCGGCTGCCACCGCGTCGCGGGCGACCACGGCTGTTCGGGGTCGACCCTGAACAGCCCGTAGCCGATGTCGGCATCCACCCCCCGCACGTTGGTCCACTGGTGGTGCATGTGGTTGTGGGTGTGCTTCCACTGCGAGGACGGACACACGTTGTCCCACTCCCAATTGGTGGAGTGGATCGCGGGGTCCTGCATCCAGTCCCACTGGCCGTGCATCACGTTGTGGCCGATCTCCATGTTCTCGAGAATCTTGGAGAGGCTCAGCATCGCCACGCCTGCGAACCACGCGGGCGGGAACACCCCTGCAACCAGCGCCGCCCGGCCTGCCAGCTCGAGGCGACGCTGCAGGCGGATCATGCGGCGGATGTAGTCGGCGTCGCCGGCCCCGATCGTGTCGAGCACCTCGGCGCGCAGGGCGTCGAGTTCGGCGGCGAACGCATCGGCATCGAAGCCGTCGGGGCGGCCGGCCGCGCCGGCCCCGGCCGTGCGGACAACTTCGGGCAGGCCGTTGACGTCGTCGTCGGACGCCGGAAGCAGCGTCTTGTTCTCTGTCGGGGTGAGCGTTGGTGTCATCAGGAGTCCATCGGCAGGTGCGCGGTCGGGAACTTGGTCAGAGGTCGAGGCTGATGTCGGTGGCGGCGGCGGAGATGCAGATCTGCACATGACTGCCGGAGTCGATGACACTGCCGTCGCGCAGGTCACGGGCCCGGCCCGAACACACCGCGGTGGAACAGCTGCGGCAGATGCCCATCCGGCATCCGTGCTTCGGCGCAAGGCCGGCCGACTCCGCCACATCCAGCAGGGTCTCACCGGCGCCGGCGTCGGTGGTGGTGCCTGTGCGCTCGAAGGATGCCCGGAAGCTCGCGACGCCATCGGCGGGAACGGTGAACTCCGGGGCCCCGAACGCCTCCAGTTCCAAGCGGTCGCTGTGGCCGGACCCGGCCCAGTGCGCACGCGCGAACTCGAGCATCCCGTAGGGCCCGCACACGAACGACCGGCGTTGGGCCCAGTCCGGGCACATTGATTCGAGACGTGCGGCGTCAAGGTGGGTGCCGACCAGTCGGCCACCGGATTCGTCGCGGGTGGTCACCTCGTGGACCGTGAGCCACGGCATGGCCGCGTCGAGTGCGCGCACCTCGTCGCGCTGCAGGACGGCGGCGGGAGCCGACGCATGGTGGATCATCACGACGTCAGGGCGCGGCGCGCAGTCGGTCATCGACTCGACGGCGAGCCCCCGCAGCATGGCGAGCATCGGTGTGATACCGCTTCCGCCGCTCACCCGCGGGATCGCCGAGTACGAAGTCCCCGGCCGGCTCGTCGAGTTGGATGACGTCGCCGGGGCGGGCGTCGCCAACCAGGTGCCGCGACACGACTCCGGTGGGAGATGACTGCACGATGACCTCGATGAACCGCTCGCCCGGCAGTGAGGTGACCGTGAAGCTCCGGCTGTGGCGGACCCCGTCGACGTCCACGCCGATGGTGATGAACTGCCCGGGCACGTGCGGGCGCCATCCCCTGGGCGGGCGGATCCGCACTGCTGCGGCGTCGATACCGGTGGCCGTGACCGAGTCGATGGTGCCCTGGCTGCGTCCGCCCGCCAGTCGCCAGCCGAGGCGCGGATGGAGGGCCTGCAGCAGCTCCCCGGGATTGTGCGGCGTGGTGAAGCGCTCCAGAAGTGCTCCCATGCACGACATCCTGATTGTTGACAGTATGCGCTGTCAAGAGATTCTTGGCAGCGCATACTGTCAGGAAGTGCGACATATGGCACGATCGGTGGATGACCGCAACGAGGGATACGCCGAAGCGGGACAAGAAGTCACGAAAGGACGCGCGCGCGAAGGAACCCGGGCCGGCTGACGCGGACGGGATGACGCTCGAGGAGCTGGCCGCGGACACGGGCATTCCCGCCAGGACCATCCGCTACTACCAGGCGGAGAAGCTGCTCCAGAAGCCCAACCGTGACAGCTCAGATGCACGCGTCGCCCGCTACACCGACGAGCACGTGGAACGGCTCCGACTGGTGGCCGAACTGCGCGACCGGGGCCTGAAGCTGCCCGCGATTCGCGGCCTCCTGCAGGAAGGCGATGCTTCGACCAGGGTGGCCGACTGGCTCGGCCTCGACTCGTCATTGCGCGGCTCATGGGGCCACGACGAGCCGCGGATCGTCTCGGCTGCAGAGCTGGCGGAGTTGCTCGCGGGCACACCGCCGGGCACCCAGGGCATCCTCGAGGATGCCGGACTCGTGAGTCGCCAGGGCCACGCCTGGCTCGTGCCGAGCGAGCCACTGCTCAACGTGGCCGCCGGACTGGTGCGCACCGGAGTCGATGTCGACATCGTGATCGATGCCGTGTCGATCCTCGGCGTGCACCTGGGAAAGGCGGCGGACGAGCTCATCGACCTGTTCGTGACTGCAATCCGCCAGGGCCTGGGAACCGGCGTCGACACCGGCGTGCTCGTGGATGCCCTGCGGTCCGCGGCCGGCGAGGGTGCCCGCATCGTGTTCGGCCAGCAGCTGGAGCGCGCCATCGAGGAACTCCTCTCCGACACCAAGCGCCTGCGCCGCTAGAGCCTCTGGAACGCCGGAATCGTTGGAGCCAGGTCGGGCGGCGTAGCTCCCCAGCCGTGCCTCAGGTGATGTCGGTGGTGCTCAGGACCGGGTTGACCGGTGCATAGCAGCTCGAGTTGGCGGTGATGCCGAACAACTGGATCGTGGTCGTCCAGGTGATGCCGGGATCGGAGTAGCCGGTGCCGGACATCTGCGTCTCGATGGTGGAACCGGGAGCGCCGGTTGCCTGCAGGGTCGCCGTCACGGTGGGCAGGTTGGCGGTGGTTCCAGCAGCCAACTGACCGGGCACGGTCAGGACGATCTGGTTGCCCACCTGCGCCACGGTCGGCGTGCCGGCACCCAGGTTGCTGCCACCCGCCACGGTCGCCGAGACAAACGAGCTGTTAGCAGGGATGTCGAAGCGTATCTTCACGTTGGTCAGGTGCAGGATCGTCTGGCCACCGCCCGATGTGGGCACCTCGATCGGGTCGGCCGTCATCTCCACCTGGAAGTTGGACCCTGCAGCCACGCTCGACGGCGCATTGGTGGTGACTCCGTTGTCGAAAGCGTCGATGCTCGCCGAACCAATCGGGTTGGGCGTACGACAGCTCATCGCTATCGGTGTGTACAGCGACGGCGCAACGGTGGTCGTAGTGGTCGTCGACGTGGTGGTCGTGGGCGCCGTGGTGGTCGTGGTGGTCGTGGTGGTCGACGTCGTGGTCGTGGTCGTGGTGGTCGAAGTCGTAGTGGTCGGCGTCGTGGTCGTGGTGGGCGCAGTCGTCGTGGTCGTGGGCGCCGCGGTCGTCGTGGTCGACGTGGGCGAAGGGCCAGGACCCGGAGGTTGCACGCAACTCACCGCCACCACCGCAACGACCGCCGCAAGGCTGGCCGCTGCCCGGCGGGGCGCGCCGGCACCGCGAGCAAACGAGTTCCCATCCATGATTCCCCCTCATGACGCCGACTCGCCACGAACCGGCTACGGGACCGTTCTAGCCGCTCACCACGAAGCCGTCCACCGATCCTGCGCGGCGTAGTCTCTGCGGCATGAACGATTTCGGCCGTGTCGGACAACCCGAGGGGCCGGTTCTGCAGACCGCTTCGCTGCCGGCCAGCGGCCCATGGCCCACGGTCGACCCGTTCCTGTTCTGCGTGCACCACCTCGACACCTACCCGAAGGGCAACGGCCGGCTCGGACCCGACGCCGACCTTTCAGAACGCCAGATCGGCAGTGACTTCTCCGTGCTCGACGGATGGAGCATGTACCACGGCGACCGGATCCCCGGATTCCCCCGCCACCCGCACCGGGGCTTCGAGACGGTGACGTTCGTGCGCCAGGGACTGGTCGACCACGCCGACTCGATGGGAGCAACGGCTCGCTACGGCCGCGGCGACATCCAGTGGCTGACCGCGGCGGGCGGCATCGAGCACGCTGAGATGTTCCCGCTCGTGGAGACCGGGGCCGACAATCCCCTGGAACTGTTCCAGATCTGGCTCAACCTGCCCGCGGAGTCGAAGATGGCCGAACCCCACTTCGAGATGCTGTGGGCGGAGTCCGTGCCCGTCGTCGAGGAGCCGGACGGCGCTGGTCTGCCCGTCACGGTCACTGTGGCCGCCGGGACCTACGGCGAACACACGCCACCGGCACCGCCTCCCGACTCCTGGGCTGCACGCGACGGTTCAGGAGTCACGATCTGGCTCGCAGACCTGGCACCGGGGGCCACCTGGAGCATCCCGGCAACCACCGGTGACGTGGCACGGGCGCTCTACCTGCCCCACAACTCGTCAGCCGCAACAGTCGGCGCAAGCCAACTCGACGCCGGCACGGTCGGACTGCTGTCAGCCGATGCGGTCGAGGTGACCAGCGCAACCGGCGGCGAGGTGCTCGTCCTCGGCGGCCGCCCCATCGGGGAACCAGTGGCGCAGTACGGGCCGTTCGTGATGAACAGCGAGGACGAGATCCGTGCCGCATTCGCCGACTACCGAGCCGGCGGGTTCGGTGGCTGGCCCTGGGACGACGACGATCCCAACCACGGGCCCGACGCGGGCCGTTTCGCCGTACACGCCGACAGCACCCTCGACGAACCCCCTGGCGGCGTCGCGCCGCTCTGATGCCTGGTCAGTCGGCCATCACAGCCGCCACCAGGTCGCGCACATCGGGGGACGACTTGTCCGGAGAGCCCGAGTCGAACGGTGGCTGCGGGTCGTACTCGATACCCAACTGGATCGCCTGGGCCACCTCGTCACCGGCGATTGCGGCAGCGAGCGTCAGGGCCATGTCGATCCCGGCGGACACTCCGGCCGCGGTGATCACCTTGCCCTGGCGCACCACCCGGGTGCCGGTGGGCTTCGCCCCGAATGAGGCAAGTGCGTCGTATGCGCTCCAGTGCGTCGTGGCATCCAGGCCGTCGAGCACGCCGGCGGCGCCCAGGACCAGTGACCCCGTGCAGACCGATGTGGTGAAGGTGGTGCCGGGGTGAGCAGCGCGCACCCATTCCACGACCGGGTTGCCCTCACGCGCCATCGAGCGGGTCACGAACCCTCCGGGCACCAGGAGCACATCGGGTTCAGGCACATCGGCAAGGGCGTGGTCCACCTCGAGGTGCAGCAGCCCGTTGTCGTCGCTGACCCGGCCACGCTCGGGCGCGCACAGCACGACCTCCGCTCCGGGGAGCTGGCTGAGCACGGCGTACGGCCCCATGGCATCCAGGGCGGTGAGCTCGGGGTACAGGGCGATGGCTATCTGCATGGTGGTCTCCTGTCGGTGTGCGGAATGTCGGCCGGCTGAAGCGCCCCCTAGGCGGGCTGGCGCGAGAAGTGCTGGCGATACCGGTCCGGGGTGGTCCCGACCGTCCGGCGAAATGCCCGGTGAAGTGTCTCCACTCGTCGGTAGCCCACCCGGCGGGCAATGGTGTCGATTCCGAGGTCGCTCGTGGCCAGCAGCGTGCGGGCGGTCTCGACCCGCAGCCGCTCGATGTGGGCAGCCGGAGTGGTTCCGACCTCGCGTCCGAAGTTGCGGGCGAAGGTGCGCGGGCTCATGTGGCAGCGCTCCGCGAGCGCGGCCACGCCGAGGTCGGCGTCGAGGTTCCCGGGAAGCCACGCAAGCAGCTCTGCGAATGCGGGGCTCTGCACGCTCTGCGCCTGCAGGGTGGCGGAGAACTGTGACTGGCCGCCCGGTCTGCGCGAGAACACGACGAGCCAGCCGGCGATCTCCTGTGCGAGGTGGTCGCCGTGGTCCTCGGCGACGAGCGCCAGCGTGAGGTCGATCCCCGCAGTCACTCCGGCAGAGGTCCACACGTCGTCGTGCTGCACGAAGATCTTGTCGTCGTCGACATCCAGGCCCGGATGCCTGCGGGCAAGGGTGTCGCACATTGCCCAGTGGGTCGTGACCGTGCGGCCATCGAGCAGCCCTGCAGCGGCCAGGACCATTGCGCCTGTGCAGACCGAAGCGACCCTTGAGGCCCGGGCGGCCAGTTCCGCCACGGCTTCGGTCACCGCGGGGTCCGCGGCCGCCATCTCGGTTCCTGGGCCACCGACCACCACCAGTGTGTGCAGAGGCGCACGCGACGCGACCTCGTCGGCCAGTGACGTGTCGACGGCGAGGCGCACCCCGGAGCTCGAGGTGACGCCGCGGCCGTCCGGTGAGGCCAGCACATGCTCGTAGGCAGCGCGGGCATCGATGAAGCCGGCGAGGCTGAGCACTTCCACCGGTCCGGCGAGGTCGAGCAGCTGGAGCTGCTCGAACACCACGATCACGACTCGTTTGCTGGTCTGTGCTGGCTTCACCCCAACACTGTCCGTCAGCCAGGAGTTGGCGTCAATCCACAACTACTGACAAATACTGCCACCGATGAGTCAGTCCTTACGCCACCACACGCCGGTCCAGTCCACCTCGTGCATGCGGGCATCGATGCCGTTGGCCTTCCGGTAGTCCGCCACGGCCTGGCGGCACGGTTCCCAACCACCATGGTCATCCACCACCACGAAGCCGCGGGGAGAGACCTTCGGCTCCAGGTGCACCAGCGCGTCCATGGTCGACTCGTAGAGGTCGCCATCGAGCCGGAGCACTGCGAGAGCATCAATCGGTGCGGCCGGAAGGGTGTCTGCGAACCAGCCCTCGAGGAACCGAACCCGGTCGTCGAGAAGCCCGTAACGCTCGAAGTTCGAGCGCACGGTGTCGCCGTCGACCTTGAGCACGCCTACACCAGACCAGTCGAGACCGTCATCGGCCGGGTACCGGGCGGCATCGGGAACCGGGAGTCCCTCGAACGAGTCGGCCACCCACACGCGGCGCTGGATGTCACCCATGGCCTCGAGCACACCGCGCATCAGGATCGTCGCCCCGCCGCGCCAGACTCCCGTCTCGATGAAGTCACCGGGCACGCCGTCGCGCACCGCTGCCACACAGCACTGCAGCACGTTGTCGAGCCGGGCGGTGCCGATCATGGTTTCGGCCGTCGGTGGCCAGTCGCGCCCCTCGCCACGAGCGGCCTCGTCGCCACGTCGAACCAGCCGCCATTGGTTCCGCGACAGCATCGGCAGCAACTCGTCGCGGCCACCGGGGACGTCGTCTAGGCGAACGTCCCACCATTCCTGGTCGAGGAACGCCTCGCGGGTCAGGCAGCGACTCAGCAGGTCCAGATAGCGGCGGGCCACGGGATCGAGGCCGGCCGAGGGAGGAAGAGCTCCATCGGGCACTCCGGCAAGCTACCTACCACGACCGCGTGCCTCCAGTTGCCGCTCCGTTGACGGTCAGAAGTCGCGGGTGAAGTACAACGACATGACCCTGTCGACCATCTCCGGTGTGAGTACGGCATCGGTGCCCATGTAGCCACTGATCGAGCGTGCGAGCTTGCAGATCGTGCCCGGCAGGTAGGCGCGCAACTCGCCGTCGCCCTGGGTGCGGGCGAAGTGACGCAAGTGCTCCGAGGTGCCCGGCGCCACCTCGACCCCGGCCATCGCACTTGCGCGCCGGAGGATCTCGTCGAACTCGTCGTCGCTGCACGCGCCGACGAACACCTTGGCGTGGATCCGGCGGAAGAAGGCGTCATCACCCAGCTTCGCCGGCTGCATGTTGGAGGACAACACCACCTTGAGGTCGAACGGCACCTCGAACTTGCGGCCCATCAGAGTCAGGTAGTCGATACCCCGGTCGAGCGGCACAATCCAGCGGTTGAGCAACTCCTCGGGTGTCGCCGCCTGCCGGCCGAAGTCATCGATCACGAAGACACCGTTGTTGGCCTTGAGTTGCAGCGGGGCCAGGTAGACACCGCTGTCGGCCTCGAGCTGTAGGTCGAGCATCCCGGGATGCAACTCGCCGCCGGTGATCACAGACGGACGCAGGCAGGCGACCCAACGGGGATCGAGTCCGTCGGGCTGCTGCGCGAGCGGCTCGTGCAGGGTGGGGTCGAACACCGAGATGATCTGGCCCTCCACCTCGAGGCAGTACGGCACGAGTACGTAGTCCTCGTGGGCGCGCACTATGCGCTCTGCCACACTCGACTTGCCCGTGCCGGGCGGGCCGTAGAGGAACATCGCGCCATCGCTGTGCATGGCCGGCCCGAGTTCGTCGAGGAGCTCCGGGGAAACGACCAGATCGGAGAACGCATCGCCCAGCGACGATCGACTGAGCGTGAGCTGCGGGTGCTGGGCCCGGACCACTTCGTGGTAGAGCGGCAGCGGCACGGGCATGGGGCCTGCGTATCGGCATTCGGCCGAGCGTTGACTCGCCTGGCTGCGGCCCACCTCGGTCGGGCTCACCACGTAGGCGCGCCCCTCCATTCCCTGGAACTCGACCAGGTTGCGGTCGCGCATCGACTGCACGAGCGTGTCGACCACGCCCGGGCTGACGTGCAGCTTGCGCGCCAGGTCGGTCGTCGCGGTGCGCAGGTCGATCACGATCTGGCGCAGCAGGATGTCCTCGGCAACCGCGAGGGTGACACCGAGGGCCTCAGGCGATCCGGGGGCCCGCAGGCGGTACTCCAATCCGCCGGTTGGAGCAACCGGGGACCGGTCCGGCGGCGCACCGGCATCGGCGAGCTGTTGTTGCGCGTCCACCGGCAGCTGGAACGGCGGTGGCTCGGTGAAAGGCCGTGGCTGTTCTCCTGTGACAGATGCCTGGTCCAATGTCGCCCCCGGTGCGCGCGCGTTCAGTGCTGATGCGGGAGCCCACGTCGGTTCCCCCTTGGCCGTGCTTCGGCTAAGGAGTGATCGGCGCATGGAGGTCACGCCTTGAGCTCAATTGCCCGGGGGTCGCCGACTCCGCCGCCTCGGCACCTCCGGCGGCGAAGCGGTCAGGTGTCAGCGGGGTCGATCACCGATGATCGCGGCGCGCTCCATGACCCGGGCCTGGGGCCAGTAGTCGCTGGATGCGTAGTGCTGCGTGGAGCGGTTGTCCCACATCGCAACCGTACCGGGCGACCAACGCAGACGGAACTGGTACTCGGGCACCTCGGCCTGCGCGAACAGGTGGTCGAGCAGCGTCTCGCTGTCGTCTTCATCCATTCCCACGATGTGGCTGGTGAAGATCCGGTTGACGTACAGCGCCCGACGGCCTGATTCGGGGTGGATACGCACGATCGGGTGCTCTACGGCCGGGAACTCCTCGCCGGCACGGGCCCGGTCTTCGGAGGACATCGCTGCTCCGTAGGAAAGGGTGAAGTCGTGCACCGCCACCCGGCCCTCGATCTGCTCCTTCACCCGGTCGGACAACCCTTCCCACGCGGCTTCCATGTCCGCCCAGAGCGTGTCGCCACCACTGTCCGGCAGCTCCACGGCGCGGAGCACCGCCGCCATCGCCGGTTGCTCACGCCACGTCACGTCGCTGTGCCAGATGTTCTCGTAGCCCCCGACAGCTTCGTCCTTGGCGAGGCGCACGAGATAGGGAGTCTCCTCGGTGCCACCGAGGAAGGGGTGGTGCTCGAGTTCGCCGAAGCGCGACGCGAAACGCGACTGGGTCTCGGCATCGAGGGACTGGCCTTCGAACACGAGCACCTTGTGGGCCACCAGGGCGGCACGGAGCTCCGCGACGGTCTCGGCATCAAGATCCGTGGAGAGGTCCACACCGTTGACGGCTGCGCCGATGGTCGACCCGAGGGCCTGCAGGTCGAAGCGCTCCCAGTCGATCGCGGCCAGCTCCGAGCGGCGGTCGGCAAGGAAGGTCGTGGGGCCCAGCTCGGCGTTTCGCCGGCCCTTGATCCGCACCCGGGCGAGCCCGGCAAGTGCCTGTGGTTGCGCAGCTGTATCCGTCATGCCGTCAACGGTAGACCAGCTTTACCTTGCTGGCAAGGTACTTCTCCTGATCTGCGACCTCACCGGACAATTCCTTGCGGGGAGCATCAGGCGGATACGCCGCAATGACCACAACCGGAGGCAATGGGGAGGGCATGCTGGGACGGATGCCATGAGCCTGGACGCGCAAGACTGGAACGAGAACCTGAACCGCTCGATCTCGCGCGCGGCTCCTGATTCGCCGCCCGAGGTGGCAGGAATCGTGGTGTGGCTGTCGAGACTCGCCCGCGCCTACGAATCAGTGGTGGCGAGGCTCAACGAACAACACGGACTACTGCGCTCTGAGACCGGGGTTCTGATGACCCTGTGGATGGCCGGTCCGTCCTCGGGACTGCGGCCGTCGTTCCTGGCAGAGGTGATGGAACAGACCACCGGCGGCATGACTGCGACGCTGCGGCGCCTCGAGTCCACCGCAATGGTGGAACGCATCGCAGATCCAAGCGATGGACGCGTCAGCCTCGCGAAGCTCACGGACAAGGGCCAGGAGATCGGCCTGCAGTCCTTTTCCGCAATGGCGGACTGGTTCACGCAGACGTTCGAGGGCGTGGATACCGCCCGTCGCGAGCAAATGCTCGAGATGGTCATCGAGCTGTTCACCCTGGTCGAGAACCAGCGACGGTCCGACGGGATCTGAGCCATCAGCTGATCGCCGACATCACCGCCTCCCCGGTGCGGGGATTGTTGAGGTACGGCTCGGGGTCATGCGCACGGTGGCCGTTGTCGACACGGCGGTCCTCCACCCGATCGCCGAACCGCGGCGCCAGCAGGCCCTCGCCGGTGGCCAGGTCGCCCACCGCAGCCACGTTGACCCAGCGCCGCAGCCCCTCGGGCCATGGCCGCACGCCATCGGCGCCGGCATCGGGCAGCATCGGATCGGTCATGGGCAACCCGAGTGGTGACCCCAGCGTCACGAGCGTGTCGATCGACAGCTTCGGCTCGCTCACGAGCGTGTTGTAGGCCAGCACCGTGCCAAGCGAGTGCGCCACCACCGCCCTTGCCCCATCGCCGATGGCCTCGACCAGGCGGCTCCGCGCCGTGTCCGCGACCGAGGGATTGGACGCAAGGGTGGCCACAAGGTCCACGGTGCGATCGAATGCAGCCTTGCTCGCGGCCTGGCTGAGCACGTCGAGGCCACCGTCGCCGGCGAACGACTCGAGCAGCTCCGATGTACCGGCCCGGCTCTGCTGCCAGGCTTGCTCATCCAGCGTCTCCGGATCGATCCGGAACAGGTCTCCGTAGAAGCACACGGCCACATCCGACGCGTCGATCGACCCGATGTGATGCTCAAGGCCGTCGCGCAACGACGGCAGCCAGCGGGCCTTCATCTCGTGGGGGCCCCACAGCTCGTTGAAGGCTCCGTGAACCAGGACCACTGCTGACATCGTGTGCGCCTCCGGGCTTCGTGACGGCCGACTGGCCGGAGCTACGGCTCACCCTTGACGAATGGCAGCGCCGGCAGCCTCGGCATCGGCCGCATGGTAGCGCTCGAGCAGCTCCTTCTCCCCGGCGTGGTCCGGGTACCGGGTCGCCACGATCAGCGCTCCGAGCAGGGCCGCTGCGATGCCGGCCGCGTATGCCCATCGCTGTCCGTCGACGAATGACTCCTGGGCGCTGGAAACGATCTGCTTCGCGTACTGCGGGTAGCGCTCGGCGGTGTTGACCGCGCTCGAGAACGACTTCTGGAGTTCCTGTTGCACCTGGTCGGTGATGGCCGCCTGCTCCGAGGACGGCGCAGCATCGATCTGCGCGGTGATGGCCCGGGCGTATCCGGCGGTGAGCAACGCCCCGAGCACCGACTGCATGATCGCCCCGCCCAGGTCTCGCTGCAGGTCGGCGGTGGCCGATGCCATGCCCGCTCGCCACACCGGGACCGAGCCCGTCAGCGAGTTGGATGCCGGAGTGCCCGCGAACCCGACCCCCGCACCCACGCACATGTACGCGAGGGCCACGAACGCGTAGTTGGTGCCGTCGCCCCAGATCAGCAGCATCACGAGGAATCCAGCCACGCAGAACGCGTAGCCGATCAGCAACGTGTACCGGGATCCGATCGCGCCAACCAGGCGAGCTGAGCGTGGCGCCACCAGGATCATCAGGACGACCGCAGGAAGTATGGCGGCACCGGCTTCGAGCGTGGAGTACCCGAGTACGTCCTGCAGGTACTGCTGGCCGATGAACATCGCACCCATCAGCGAGCCGAACACGATCACTCCGGCGAGGGCCGCCACCCAGAACAGTCGCCTCGCGGCCACATCCAGGTCATAGAGCGGATTGGCGGCACGCTTCTGGCGCCACACGAACCCTGCACCGAACAGCAGGGCCGCGGCGGCCAGGCCACCGGCCAGCGGCTTCGCGCCCGGCACGGGAGCCAGGTTGATCGCGAGCACGAGCGTGGCAACGAACACAACCGACAGCGCCCCGCCCAGGTTGTCGACGGACTCGGTGGCCTCGTTGACATGGTTGGGCAGCACGAATGCGGCGAGCCCGAACGCAATCACCGCGAGCGGGAGGGTGATCAGGAACACAGAGCCCCACCACGCCACCTCGAGCAGGGCGCCGGAGGCAAGCGGGCCGAGAGCGGAGAAACCGCCGCCGATCGCTGACCAGAGCGCGATCGCCCGCGTGCGTTTCGCACCACTCCAGAGTGCGGTGATCAGCGCGAGGGTGGTCGGAAAGGCCATCCCGGCAGCTACGCCGCCCGCCAGGCGCGCAATGCTCAACACCAGCATCGACGGCGCCCATGCGGCCACGATGCTTGCCGGTATCGACAGCGCCATGCCGAGCATGACCATCTGTTTGCGGCCGTAGCGGTCGCCAAGCGCGCCGAGCCACAGCACCGAGGCGGCGAGGCCCAGCGAGAAGCCGATGGCGACGATGTCGAGTCCGGTCTGGGAGGCATCGAAGTGCTGTCCGATGTCCGGCAACGCCACGTTGGCGACCGCCAGGTTCAGGTTTGCCACTGCGGCAACCAGGATGAGCGCGACGAGTACCAACGGCGCACGGTCCGGAGCGGTTCCTTCGGGCACAGCGGCGTCCGTTTGGGTGGCGTCGGCCATCAACACATGGTTGCAGCCCCACACGCGGTGCGACGCGATGCAAGCCGGGGACTGCACAATGGGGCTGTGCAAGTACTCGTGACAGGGGCTACCGGACTCCTCGGATCGGCCACCTGCCGTGCACTGGCTCGTCGTGGACACAGCGTTCGGGCAGGGGCGCACAACTCCCGGTCCGACCAGCCTTGGAGCTGGGTGCCGCTCGAAGTCACCGACGCGTGCTCCGTGGGCAATGCGGTCAAGGGAGTCGATGCAGTCGTGCACACGGCCTACGCCCGAGGGGGCGACATGGCACCGGCGGTCAACGCAGAAGCACCCGCGATCGTCGCAACAGCATGTGACGCCTCCGGCGTGCCAATGCTGCACCTGTCCAGCGACGTGGTGTTCGGCGGGCATCCGCCCCGCCCACAGGGCTACCGCGAGACCGATGCAGTGGGCCCGGTCGAGGGTTTCGAGTACGGCCGACAGAAGACCGACGCCGAACGCCTGGTGCGGATGTCGTTCGCCGAGGCGACCATCGTGCGCACCACCCTGCTGTACGACCTGAGGGGTGGCAGCTCCCTCGAACAGGCTGTAGTGGCCTCGACGGACACGTCGAACGGCATGGCTCACTTCACCGACGAGTTCCGCTGCCCCGCACACGTCGACGACGTCGCCGCGGGCATCGTCGACATACTCGAACTCGATGCGACCGAACGCCCCGAAGTGGTGCACCTGGGTGGCCCGCGGCGCCTCAGCCGTGCCGACATCGCGGTGGCCCTCGCAGGGCCACTCGGCATCGATGCCGCCCTGCTCGCCTTGGCGCCCTCGTCTTCGACGGCCGGCGACCGCCCCACGGACCTGGCGTTCGACTCCTCGCTGGCAGCAGGCCTGATCGGCTACTCGCCGAGGCCGCTGCCGGGGCTGTGAGCGGGGCCCGGCAGGGTGCAGGCAGCGTCGAGCCCGAAAACCCGGTTGATCCGACCGAACGTGAGCCACGACCCCACCGACATCGCCAGCTCCACCAGTTCCTCGTCCGTGTACGCGGCCCGCAGGCGTGACCAGAACTCGTCGTCGATCCCACGGTGGTCGAGGGCGAAACGCTCGGCGAACTCCGCCGCGAGCTTCGAACGCTCATCGAGGCGCCCTGACTCACGCCAGTTCTCCACCTCACCCATGAACCAGTCGGGCACCGTCTCGCCGTCGCGGTCGGTGCGCCAGTCGAGACAGAACATGCAACCGTTCACCTGGGCGATCCGGAGCCTCGCCGCCTCGAACTCCTCGAGGCCGAGGCTGCTGTGCTCGTACACCGCTGCGGAGAAGGCCGCGGCAGCCGGCCCGATGCCGGGGACCATGTACCCCCACACATGGGTGATGGGGTCGTTGCCATCGGGCACGTCGAGGAACATCTCGCCTGCACTGCGCTCTTCGGCCATCAGATCCCTCCTGGCTGCCCCACCAGCCTGCCCGCGCCGGCGAGCACAGGCACGTCCGACGCGTCGTAGACCCCCGCCGGACGCTCCAGCAGCCATGGCACCGCGCCCACGAGCCGCATCGCAGCGGTGGCGTTCCCACCGGCCGCCCGATTGCCGCCCTCCGCTTCAGCCTCGATCGTGACCTCCAGGCGGGGTTCACCCTCGATCACCACCCGGTGACTACCCGCTCCCGAGGCGGGCTGGGGCCACTGCGGGGCAACTGACGGGTCGATCCTGGTGACATGCTCGATCACGATCGGCGTCCGGTCTCCCACGACGCCCTTCACTTCGAACCGCAGCGCTCCCTGGGTTCCGGCGGCGAACGAGCCCATGGCGTTGGTGACCTCGTCATCGAGCGCAACCCGCTCCAGGGATTCCTCCACGGCGTCGAGTTCCACTTCGAGCGCACGAGCCAGCATCCGAACCTGGCCACCCCAGACCATCGTGGGCACGCCCGGGGCAACCATTGGAGGCACCTCGTGCATCGGCTTGCCCATGCCGACCAGTTCCCTCACCGAGAACTCCTGGTCGTAGGTCGAGTAGTCGAAGATCTCCTGGGAACGCACTTCGGTGATCGAGTGGCACAGACCGCTGGCGAACAACGCGAGCACGTCGTTGCCCCAGCCGGGGTCGACCCCCGACACGAACAGTCTCGACGAACCCTGCCGGCACGCGTCGTGCATCGGCGCGAGCACTTCAGCCGGCGCAGAGTCCGGGTCGTAGAGCGCGTACAGCGACGGTGTCACCACGGTCACCCCCTGCGACAGGCACCACTGCACATCGGCTGCCGCGTCGTCGGGGCGGACGTCACCCGATGCCATGTATGCCACCGCCGCACATCCGGCTTCGAGCACCGACTCGCGCCCCGAGGCCCCGACGCCGACGGGCTCCGCCGCCGCGCCGCTGCTCGCCGCGAGCACGGCCGCGTCCACTCCGACCTTGTCGGCGCTGCTGGTCACCACGGTCGCCAGGTCCAGTTGCGGATGGCCGAGCACCGCCCTGATCGCAGCGCGGCCCATGTTGCCGGTGCCCCAAACCCCCACTGGTGTACCCATCATGTCCCCACGTTTCCGGCCGACTGTCGCCATGATGGTGCCATGAGTTCTCACGACATGGCGGGCACCCCTCGCGAGGAAACAGCGCTGGTCCTGGCCGGCGGCGGCACCAAGGGCGCTTTCGAGGTGGGGGTCCTCGAACACCTGATAGTGGAGCGCGGGCTCGACCCGGGAATCATCACGTCCACCTCCGCGGGCTCGATCCTCGCCGCTGTTCTCGGCCAGGCGCGGGGCACGGAGCAGCTCGCCGCCAGGGTCGGCGACATGAGGGCCGACCTGCTCGCAATGACCGACACGGCGGCCGTGTTCGGCCGCCAACCGTGGCTCGAAGCATTCGACGGTACGCCGTTCGGCGATTCGGTGGAGTCGTTCGTGAGCACGAAGGGCCGACCTGATGTCCCGGGAGGTGACCCCGACCCCGATGCCGAGGCAACCGCTGGGCACCACAGGCGGCGCCCGCACATGAACTGGCAGCGATTCACCTCTGTGCTGTCCGAGCTTCCCGCTGCGGCGCGGGCACGCAAGGGCATCGAGGGCCACATGGGGTCGATTCTCACACTCGACCCGCTCGAGGCCGCCCTGCGCGGGCGCTCCGACATCGGCTTTCGATCCGTCGATCCGGCGCTGCTTGCTGCCGATGGGGTGAGGCTGCGCATGACGGTGACCGCCCTCGTGGCCGGAGAATCGCACTATGTGTGCGGGGACGGCACGATCCTGGGACCCGACGCCGTGACACCCGTGGGCCACAGCGCCGTCGACGCTATCGAGGGGGCCCTCGCATCGAGCACGGTGCCGATGATCTTCGCCCCGCGGCAGATCGGGCCCGAGGTGTACGTCGACGGTGGGTGCCTGCAGAACATCCCCGTGCAGGCGGCGGTGGCCCTGGGAGCCACAGACATTCACGCGGTGGTTGCGGTCCCGATCGACCCCCAGCCATCCACCGAGGACTTCACGTCGATGAACTTCGTGGGCATCTACCTGCGAACCTCCGCCGAGATCGGATTCGCCAACACCCAGCGCCAGAACCTGCGCACTCCCCTGCCGCCCGGCGGCCGGCTCAACGTCATCGCACCGACGGTTGACGTCGTGAGCCCTTTCGAGGTGGAGCCGGGCCTGATGCTGCTCGACATGGACTACGGCCGGATGCGCGGTGAGGACGCCCTGGCCGATGTGTCCGAGGACGACCGGGCTGCGGCCATGGCCACTTCGGACTCGTTGGTCATCGCGCGCGAGCGGGCCTGGTACCTCGAGTCAGCCTGCATCGCGGATGGGACGGTCTCAGCGGCCCGCGCCGAGGCGCTGCGTGCCCTGAAGTCGCAGATCTCCGACGCGCTGTCCGCCCGCCGCGACCTCGGATTCGCGATTCCGGCCGGAGCCGACGCCTGGCAAAACAGCCTCGAGGTGCACCGCGGGGACCCACCACCGGCGCTGCAGGCGGTGCTGGGCTGAGGCCCGAAACCGACAGGCGCGACCGTGGGACTTGCGGCAGGATCGCTGCATGACGATCCCGTTCTTCCAGGTCGACGCCTTCACGAGCAAGCCCTTCGGCGGCAACCCGGCTGCGGTGTGCCTGCTCGACAACTGGCCCGCCGACGAGCTGCTCGGCTCGATCGCAGCGGAGAACAACCTCTCGGAAACGGCGTTCCTCGTGCCGAGCCGGACCCGCGAGGCCGACTACGAGCTGCGGTGGTTCACTCCGGAGATCGAGGTCGACCTCTGTGGCCATGCAACCCTCGCGTCGGGCCATGTGGCACTGCGCCACCTTCGCCCCGACGCTGAGGCCGTCTCGTTCTCCACCCGCTCGGGCGTCCTGCGCGTACACCGCGAGGCAACGGGTTCGCTTCGCATGGACCTGCCGGCCGACCCGCGCGAGGCCGGCCATGAGCCCGCCATAGCCGCGATACTCGGCAACGAGCCCCTCGCGCTGCTGGGCGGAAGCACGTGGATCGCGGTGCTGCCCTCCGCCTCCGAGGTGGAATCACTCGACCCTGACATCGGCCAGGTCGCCGCACTGCAGGTCCCTTACCTCAACGTGACCGGCCCCGGGGATCCTGATTCGGGGGTCGACTTCGTGTCGCGCTTCTTCGCCCCGGGTGCCGGTATCGACGAGGACCCGGTGACCGGCTCGGCGCACTGTGCGCTCACGCCCTACTGGGCTGGCCGCCTTGGGCGCAGCAGGTTGCGGGCCCGCCAGGTATCGGCCCGCGGTGGCGAAGTCGACTGTGAGCTCGTCGGCGAACGGGTGCTCCTGCGGGGCACGTGTGCCGAGGTGATCGAGGGGCATCTCACCCTGTCGCCGCTCTGATCAGCCACAATCGTGGGATGACGAACCGTACGAAGGGCATCATCGCGGCCGCGGTGGTCATCGTTGCGCTTCTGGCTGTGGGCGTTTGGTACTTCTACCTGCGCGACGATGCGCCGGAGGCGGTCAACCTCGAGGCTGCAACCGAGCAGCTGACCAGCACCACGGCCGACGGAGGCGATGGCGCCGGCACCGGGAGTACCGACACCACGCAGGCTGCCCCTGCAGGGATCGAAGGCACGTGGGTAGTCGACAACGAGTCCGGCGACTTCAACCTCGAGACGGCGACCGGGTCGTTCGCGGGATTCCGCGTCGAGGAGGAACTGGCCAGCATCGGCGCGACCACGGCGGTCGGCCGCACCGACGATGTGACCGGGTCGATCACGATCACCGGCAACACCCTCGAGTCTGCCGACCTCGAGGTCGACCTCACCCAGATCGTCACTGACCAGAGCCGCCGCGACTCACGGGTGCAGGACGCACTGGAGACCGAGCAGTTCCCGACCGCCACGTTCGTGCTGACGGAGCCCATCGACCTCGGGCCGGGGGCTGCGGAGGGTGACGCTGTGAGTGTGGACGCGACGGGCGACCTCACGATCCACGGCGTCACCAACGCTGTCACCGTGGCGCTCGAGGCCCAGTTGGTGGACGGCACACCGGTGGTGATCGGATCCATCCCGATCGTCTTCTCGGACTTCGGCGTGGAGGCCCCGACGGCACCGGTGGTGCTGTCCGTGTCCGATGAAGGGACCGTCGAGTTCCAGCTCCTCTTCGCACGCTGAGCGGCAGAACCCCACAGCTCAGGCCGCCAGCTGGTGGCGTGCAAAGAACTCCCAGGTGAGTTCGGTGGCGTCGATCTCCATGTTGGTCGGTCCCACGATGCGGGCGATGCCCTCTGCGGTGAGTGCGTCGGACCCGGGCCACGTATGGCCGCCGTCCTGGATCATGTAGAAGACGACCTCGGCCCCGTCGGGGCAGTCATAGCTCCTGCGCACGACCGATCCTGCAACCTGCTCGTCCGTGGGCTGGCCGCAGCCGTTGTTGGCGGCCCAATCGGCCGCGTTCGCGGGGTAGCCGTCGCCATCGATGTCACCCGGCGGGGCCGAGGTGGTGCTGCCGCTGCCCCCCGAGGTGATGGACGAGAGCGCGTCGGCCGCCACGGAGCCGTTGAAGGGCAGGAGTGGGTCCGCGGTGCCGTGGAAGGAGATCACGGGCACGGCCTTGCCTGGATCGCAGTCGGGCGGGTAGGTGACACCGGCCACCGGGCCGACGGCGGCAAACACATCCGGGCGCGTGCATGCCAGTACCGAGGAAAGGAACGCGCCGTTGGACAGGCCGGTGGAGTAGACCCGCGAGGTGTCTATGCAGTAGCGGGCCTCGATGTCAGCGAGCATCGAGTCGACGAAGTCGAGGTCGGGATTGGGCCCCGACGAACGCACATCCCAGCCGACGCTGCGCCCCGACCCTTGCGGGAAGGCCACCACGAAACCCTCCCGTTCGGCGAGCTCACTCCAACCGGTCGACCCGGAGTGGAACTCGGCTCCCTCGGACAGTCCGTGGAAGTCGAGCACCAGCGGAACCGGATCCGAGCCGGTCGCTGCCTCGGGTGCTGTGAGAAGCCACCAGCGCCGCTGGCCATCGGAGTCGATCCCTTCCTTCGCCAACGTGGCCGCCGGCGCCCCTGGCGTTTCGCATCCGGCGGAAGCAACAGCGGTCGGGGCGGCCGAGGACCCCTCGGCGTTGCCCTGGTCAGCCGACCCATTGGCATCCTGGCCGGATGGGTCGGATTCAGCCTCCGCGGCGTTCGCTTCGCCGTCGCCCGACTCGGTGGAACAGGCGCCGGTGAACAGGGAGGCGGCGACAAACAGAACCGCTAGTGGACGCCATGACGCGCGAGTTGATGACAGTGCTTGCGTCTGTGCAGGCCATGGGAGCATCCGCGCACCCTATCCGGCACCCAAGACCGCGTTCAGCGAGAGTGTCGGAGGCAGGTTCAGGTGAGCAGCCTCTCCCTGAACAGCTCGAGGACCTGCTCGAGGGCTTCGCGGGTGGGCTCACCCGGCTCGTCGATCAGGTGCTCGGTGACCACCGAGTGCGGCGGCATCGCCGAATCGGGATTGGCGGCCTCGTCGTCGAGCTCTATCGCGACGAACGCGTCGCCGAGGTGTTCGCGCAGGAACTCGAATCGAGCACCGGGCACCAGTCGGTCACTGCTGAAACGCATGCCGAGCACCGTTAGCCCTTCGGCCGCGCAGCGCCCCTTGACCACTTCCAGCTCCTCGGGCGAGATGTCGATGTTGCGGGCACGCGACCTGCCGGCACCGAACGGTAGCGACGGCTGTGAGAGCACGGGAGCCAGCAGACGGTCATCGGTGGCCATCGCCAGGGCGAAGCCGCCGGTGAAACACATGCCGATCGCGCCCACGCCCGGGCCGCCGCACTTCTCGTGCTCATCGGCTGCCAGTGCCCGGAGCCAGTCGATGACGGGCGAACTCCTGCCGGTCGCCCACACCGTGAAGTCGCGGCTCACGCACGACGGCCCCATCGACCTCGCGATCATCGACAGGCTGCCCAGCCGGCCGCGGGAGTCGGGATCCCGGCCCGGATCACCGAAGAGGTGGGGCAGCACCGCGGTGCACCCGATGCCAGCCACCTTGCGGGCAAAGTCAGCCACCTTCGGGGTGATGCCAGGGATCTCGGCCATGACGATCACGGCCGGTCCCTCGCCCAGGCGGTACACATCGCGGGTCTTGCCCCCGTGGGTGAAGGTGGTCTTCTCGAAGTCGTCCAGCGGGTCGTCGGCCATGGCCCGACGCTAGCCAGCCCCCTGAGGGGGATGAGCCGGATGTGGACGGTCGTCGTCAGCCGACCGGTGCGAGTGGCGCTTCGCCGGAGCCGACACCCGGCCAACCCAATCGCCCGGCTCCACGGCCTCTCCTCAGCAGCGGAATCCTCTAGGTTGCCGCCATGGCAGACCCATCGCATGACGCCCATCCGCCAGACCTGGGGCCGGGGCTCCGCGTGTCGGCAGACGGTCCCGTGGGCAGCTTGGTGCTCAACAGGCCGGACAAGCTGAACGCCTTGTCGACCGACGTCCTGTTCGGAATCGAGGCGGCCGCCCGGTGGTTCGACACCCAGCGCGGGCTGAAGGTCGTCGTGCTGTGGGGTGAAGGCAGCTCGTTCTCCGCAGGCGCGGATGTAGCGGGGTTCGTGACGGACCCCGGTGACGGGCTGACAGCGCGCGACCGGGCCGACGCCGGCCGGAGAGCGGCCGACGCGCTCGAGGCCATGGCCGCTATCACGGTGGCCCGCATCCAGGGTCACTGCATCGGCGGAGGCGTGGTCATCGCCTCGGCTTGCGACTTCCGCATCGCGGCCGATGACGCCAGCTTCTCGATCCCCGAGATCGACCTGGGCATCCCACTCGCGTGGGGTGGCATACCGCGGTTGATCCGCGAGATCGGCGCGGCAGCCACACGGGACCTTGTCATGACCTGCCGGCGCTTCGACCCTGTCGAGGCCCGCGAGATCGGATTCGTGCAGCGCGTGGTTCCGGAGCCCGACCTCGACGTGGCGGTCGAAGCCCTGGTCACCCAGTTGGCGGGCAAGGCGGCGCTTCCATTGCTGTCGACGAAGGCCCACATAAACGCCACCACGTCACAGATGACCGGACAGGGGCGCGGCTGGATGGAAGCGGACACGCTGGTCACAGCGCTGCACGATGAGGAGTCCCGCGAGGCAGCGAACCGCTACCTGCAGGGTCTGGCCGAGCGCTGAACGCCCACCGCCGGCCGCCGAAACGACGAGTTCGGCCCCTCGGGAGCGGCTGTGGCTGATCAGGCGTTCTTGGGCAGAGACGAGAACGGCACCGTGTTGATGTCTCCCGGCTCCTTGGGCAGGCCCAGGACCCGCTCACCGATGATGTTCTTCTGGATCTGGTCGGTGCCGCCGTAGATCGGGGGCGCCTGTGCGTACAGCGCCGCGCCGGTGACCATCGCCAGGAAGGGGTTGCCGGTGGCCTGGTCGATCGCGGCACGATCCTCGGGCTTGTAGGCGTGCAGCGTGCCCGCCGGCCCGACGATGCGCAGTCCGAGGTCACGTTGGAGCCGCACCATGTCGCTCATCGAGAGCTTCTGGATGTTGGCCATGCCGGGAATGTCGCTGCCGTTGGCCTTGGCGGCCTTCACCCGCTCTGCACCGATGCGACCGAGCTCGCCGATGATGTGCAGGCGCACCAGGTCCTGGCGGATCGTGGGATCGTCGACCTTGCCATTTCCCTTGGCCAGGTCGATGTAGAGCTGTGCGCTCGACTGGCGCCTGTGCGGCTTGGAGTCGGCCGGAGCGGTCGACTTCTTCTTGGGCTTCTCCTTGACGAAGTCACCCACGCGCTTGTCGAGGTTGCCTGAGACGGTTCCCGGCACCGCCGTCGCGGCGGCTCCGCCTCCACCGGCACCGAGGCCGGCACGCTCATTGGCGAGCGTGGTGTTGGCAGCAGCCCAGCCGTTGTTGAGGTCACCGATGATCGCTGCGTCGGGCACCCGTGCGTCGCTCAGGAACACCTCGTTGAACATCGCGTGCCCGGTGAGCTCGCGCAGCGGGCGCAGCTCGACGCCCGGTTGGTGCATGTCGATTGCCATCCAGGTGATGCCGCGGTGCTTGGGGGCGTCGGGAGCGGTGCGGGCCAACAGCATGCCCAGGTCGGCCGACTGGCCGAGTGAGGTCCACACCTTCTGGCCGTTGATGATCCACTCCTCGCCGTCCTTTTCGGCCTTGCAGGTTAGCCCCGCCAGGTCGGAGCCGGCCCCGGGCTCGGAGAACAGCTGACACCAGGCCTTCTGCCCGGTCACGATGTCTCGCACGTATGTGTCTATCTGCTCGCGGCTGCCGTGCGTGGTGATCGTGGGCGCTGCGAGCAGCAGGCCCAGGCCGGACGGAGCACCGAGCGCACCGAAGGACCCGATCTCGCGGGCGACCTTCACGCCGTCGCTGCGTGACAGCCCGCGGCCGTAGGAGTCGGCGGGGAGGTTGGGAGCGGACCAACCGGCCGTGCCGAGCTTCTCCCACCATTGCGCCACGGTGAGGTCGGGATCCCAGTTGTCCTCGAGCCAGGTGCGGACCTCTTCGATCAGGTCGCCGCGAGCCATGTCGGTGCCCGCCGCGTCGCCGGTCAAGCCTGTGGTCGTGCTGTCAGTCATCGGTAAGTTACCCCCTGGTAATGACAGTGAGTCTGCATTGGACAGGGCCGGGCGGCAAGCGCAGCGGTACTACCGTGACAGCAGTCACTAGCGCACACCGGCAAGTGTGCAGAAGAGAGGCCCGATGAACCAGGTGATCGGCGAGGTCCTGCCCCTGGCACTTGCGGTGCTCATCTCACCGCTGCCCATTGCAGCCGAGATCCTGCTGCTGTTCTCCGACAAGCCGAAGCCCAATGCGGCGGCCTACGTGACCGGGTTCCTACTCGGCGTGGGAGCGGCGCTCGGCCTGTTCACACTGCTCGCCACCACGACCGACGTAGGCACTTCCGGCGACTCGGCCGGCTGGACTTCATGGCTGAAGATCGTGCTGGGCGCAGCGCTTGTGTTCGGCGGCATCCGCCGGTTCCGCAACCGGCCTGCACCGGGAGAGGCCGAGACCCCGCGATGGATGTCGGGCATCGAGGCGTTCAGCCCGCCGAGATCGTTGGTGGTCGGTCTGGGAATCGGGGCGCTCAACCCCAAGAACATCATCGTCGGCCTCGCCGCGGGCGTGGCGATCGCCGAGGCAGCGCTGCCGGTCGGCCAGGAGGTCGGCGTGGTCATCGCCTATGCCGTGTTCGCCACACTCGGCGTGCTCGCTCCCCTCGTGGTTGCGGTGGCCATGGGCTCGCGCTCCGAAGCGCTGCTCAAGGGCTGGAGGGTCTGGCTGTTCGACAACAACGCCGCTGTGGTGGCGGTGATCTTCCTGATCATCGGTGCGGTGCTGATCGGCAAGGGAATCGCTACGGTCTGACTTCACCGGCCGTGGCCGGGCGCGCGTTCAACGCGTGCGGGGTACCTTCCCCTCGACCGCCAGGTCCACCCAGTGCCCCCACTCCTCGTCACGCGGCGACGCTTCGCCCGTCTCGAGTCGGCGCACCAGGTCGCGTCGCGGATCACCGGCGCTCTCCGGGCCACGCCTGACGGTGGACGGAGGCCGCGCAAGCAGGTAGAGCAGGGTGAGCGGGAACACGAGCGCTATCACGATGGCGGTGAGTGTCCGGCGTCCGCGGCCGATGTCCTTGCGGGTCGCCACATCCACCACCGCCATGACCCAGACCGCGATCGCAGGCAGGAACACAAGGATCCCGATCGCATCCTCCATGCTCATCCAGCAGTTCCGCCCGGACTGCCCGCGGCGGCGCCGAGCGCGGCCGACACTTCTGCTCCGACCATCGAGACCAACTGGTCGCGGTCCGACCTGAGCCCGACGCGGCGGCCGCGGCGGGCACCCCAGAGCCTGTTGCGCAGGCCGCGCCACCACAGTGCCGCCCGCTCGGCCACGAGGATCAGCGCCGAGAACGAGATCGGGAACAGCAACGCCAGTGAGAACGCACCATCGGCACCGTCGATGCGCCACCCCACCCACGTCCACAGGCACATCGCGATGCCGAACAGCACCGCCGCTGCCACCGGCATGACCGTCGCCATCATCGCCGGGGCCAGCCGCAGCTTGGTGACCAGCCAGGTGAGGGCCATCGGCACGGCGTGCGCAACGAGTCCGAGTGCCGCGTAAGGCAGCATCAGGACCCACGTGAGCACCGTGAGCACGCTGCGCCAGCGCAGCCCGCCGGCCCCTTCCACCGCCCAGCCGTCGGCGAGCCCCGAGTGGGCGAGGGCGTCGCGGTAGTCGGCTGCGTAGTCCTCGATCTCCCCGTGGTCCTCGCGAGCTGCGAGCCACGACGCCAGCCGGTCACGCAGGCCGATCGGAACGGAACGGTCGGGTGCCATCGAGCGCATGAAGACCTCGGCAGCGGTCTGCAGGGCCCTGGCCTCACGCCAGTCCTCGTAGTTGGGCGCCGAAGCCCGCAGCCGCGCTTCGATCAACTCGGTCAGCTCGTCCACAGCCGCACGCTCGTCGCCGATCTCGAGGTCGGGACGGTACCCCTCAACCAGGGCATCCAGGTCCAGTGGGTCGCCGCGGCGCACGTACACCGAGCTGCGGAACGCCGCCTTGTCGTCGTAGTGGATTCCCACCGGCACGATGCTGATGCCCTCGACGCCCGACTCCCGCGCGCCGAGCGCTATGCGCGCCGCTCCGGTCTTCACCTCACCGATGCTCGGCTCCTCACGGGTGATGCCCTCCGGAAAGATCAACAGCGTGTCGCCCTCTCGGAGGGCGTCGTGGCAGGAAGAGAACATGTCCGTGTTGTCGGCGCCCGACTTCGCCTCGCCGCCGGATCGCGAACGACCCCGGTGCACGGGGATCGCGCCCAGCCACGACATGACCTGCCGGGCCACCGGGTAACGCCAGATGGTGTCGTCGGCCAGGATCCGCGGCCGTCGCGGCAGCACCGACATCAACACGATGGCGTCGGCCGCCCCACCGAAGTGGTTGGACACCAGCAGCACCGGCCCGTCCTCCGTCGGAGCCAGGTCGCCGGCTGCCACCTCACGCCACGTGACCGCCGCAATGGCGTCGATCAGTCGCAGCTGGACCGGGTGGTCGGTCCAGGAACCGACGTGCGACTTCATCGGCCGCCTCCACTCTCGTCCTCGGCCGCGCCGTCAGCCGCACCGGCAGCGGCACCTTCCGACGCCGCTGGCGAGGAACGGTCCTCCGCCGGATCGGGCAAGGGCCACAGCACGGTGCCCCAGACTCCAGCGGCGCCGGCGGTGCACAGGTGCCACAGGCCGTGGAACTGGAGCACCGACCCGGAGTCGCAGGTCGGAGCGCCTGTGCGGCCGGCGAGGAATGCGAGCCCACCCGCGGCCCCCAATCCCGCTGCCGCCCAGACCCTTGGACCCAGAGCACCTTCGATCATCGGCACCCCGCGGAACCTGCGCACGACGGGCACACCGAGGCCGAGGCCGAGCATGCCCACGATCGGAAGGTCATGGAACAGCTGGGCGCCGGCGAACTGCGGTCCGTGGTAGGCGACACTCCCCGCCCCACTCAGTGCCACGAACGCGCCGTATGCGCCGGCCACTCCCCTGGAGCCGCGAGGCAACCGCCGTGTGCGGGCCAGAAGCCAGACCCCGGCGGCCACGTAGCCGATCGAAGTGGCGGTGTTGACCGGCTGGCCGATCAGGCCGCCGTGGAGGTCCTCGCAGTCCGCGTCGCCAAGCGTGTCCGGCTGGGACAGCGCCCGTGCCGCCAGCCGCATGGCGGTTTCTGCGGTGCGGACCATCAGCCCAGCCTAGGAACCCTCTGTTGCGTCGAGGGTGACCCGGCAGGATCAGTTGGCTCCGGCGCGGTCCTTCGCCACCTCGTCGAGCTCGTTGTACTCCGCCGAGGTGTCCACCCAGTCCTCGAACTGGATGATTCCCACTTCCTCGAAACGCTCGCGTAGCCAGCCATCGCCTGCATCGAGCAGGCCGAGCTTCTTGCAGTTGGGCACGATCTTGGAGAACAGGAGGCTGCGGAACATGTCCTCCTCCTCGGTGGGGTGCTCCATCATGAAGCGCACCAGAGGGCGCGGGTCGACGCCTTCGCGCTCCCACACATCGGTGTGGAACCAGCGGTTTCGCAGGCGCACGACCGCCTCGTAGGCGAACTCCTGGCGCTCGCGGATCTCAGCAGCGTTCATCTCGCCGTAGAGCTCCTGCAGGGTGAGCACCCCGAAGGCCACGTGTCGGGCTTCGTCGCTCATCACGTAGCGCAGCATCTTCTTCAGCAGCGGCTCGTCGGTCATCTGGTGGATGAAGCCGAACGCGGCGAGCGCCAGGCCCTCCACCATGATCTGCATGCCGAGGTAGGTGATGTCCCAGCGGCTGTCGATGACGATGTCGTCGAGCAGCCGGCCGAGATGCGGGTTGATCGGCAGGTGCTCGGAGAACTTCTCGTCCAGGTAGCGCTGGAACGCCTCGACATGGCGGGCCTCGTCCATGACCTGGGTCGAGGCGTAGTACTTGGCGTCGATCCACGGCACGGTCTCGACGATCTTGCCCGTCACCAGCAGGGCTCCCTGCTCACCGTGCAGGAACTGCGAGAGCATCGAGTTCTGCTCCTGGATCGAGTGGTGGACCCACTCCTTGTCACCCCACTTGGCGAGGTCGGGCGAGAACTCCGCGGCCTTGGTGCGGAAGCGCTGCGACGACTCGCTGCCGCCCATCGCGACCGCCATGCGCTCCTGGTCCACGTCGGTGTCCCATGGCAGGTCGGTGGTCACGTTCCACTGCGACGCCTTCGCCTTCTCATAGAGCTTCGAGAGGCCGTCGCGGCTTCTCTCGTAGTCCCAGGTGAACGCCGTGGTAGCCGTCGCGGCAACGGCGTGCTCGGTGCCGGTCGGGCTGCGCCCCGCATCGACAATCGACTCGATCTCGGCATCGCTGACAGTTCTCACGGCACTCCCCGGTGTCGTCATGGTTCCCCGAGGACACGACCATACAGGGGCACCACCTCGACTCGCCCGCACACCTCGATGTATGGCTAACGTGCTGGTCATGGGGCTCAGCCTGGACACAGTCGCCGAATTCGACACCGCAGAGGTGGCAGACCTACTCAGGCGCCGCGGACGCGTGCGCGGCGAACCCGTCGCCATCTCGCTGTTCGAATCGGAGATCCCGCCCGAGTACGGCGCCAAGCCGGTCGAGCCGTGCGCGATCGTGCGCGAGGCCATGGACTTCGGCCATCACGTCTACGTGGACGCGGAGCACCATGCCTGCCTCGCGGGTGCCTGGCAGGCTGGGTTCATCGAGCCGCCGGCCGAGATCAGCTCGGGCAAGTACCTCGCCACCCACACCGACTTCTTCACCGAGGAGGGCGCTCGGGTTGTGAAGAACGGCAACAACGTGCTCCCCCAGGGAACCGCTCGCGCGATCGGAGCCTGCCCACTTGACCAGGTGCCCGCTGGTGTCGCGATCGACGTGGTCGTGGTGGTGTGTGACCCCTCGATCGCAGCAATGGTCGGCGGAGTGCGCGTGGCCGTCGACGGCACGCCTCCGACGGGTGCGGCCGGCACGTCGTTGTGCGGCGACCTCTTCGCCCTCCCCTGGCACGAACCCAACGTGGTGGTCAGCACCGGCGACGTGGGCGGGCGGATGTTCAACAAGATCAAGCCCCACGAGATGTTCGTGATCATCCCGGCGCGGTGGGTCCACATGGTGCCCGAGGTGCTCGGCTCGCGCCCCGACCTGACGGGACTGCTCGATTCGATCAAGCCCGGCTACGCCGCCGAGCGCGAAGCCAAGCGCGAGGCACGCGCAGCGGCGGGTGAAGACGTCGAATGGGAACCCGAAGCGCTGGAATTGCTGGCGGCGGCACCGGAGCCGATCCGTGACTTCGCCGGCCCCACGATGGAGGAGTACGCACGCGAACACGGCCACCACACCGTCACCGTCGAGGTGATCGCCAAGCAGATGGAATCCATCGGCATGCGTCTCGAGGATGTCCTCGAGTTGGGTGACGACGAGGCCGAGGCCGCCCTGGCTGATCGTGACGAGGTCGGCGACGTGGCCGGGCGTGAAGCCGCGGAGGACCTGTCCGACCTCGCAGCGACGGTGCACGAACCTGCCGACGAGGACGACCTGGGACCCGGAAGGGTGCGTTCGCACGCCACCCGCCTGATCCCGACCGATGCAGCCCAGGTGTGGGAGGTCATAGCGGACGTTGGGGGGTGGGGAAGCTGGTACTCGGACATCCGCGACGTCCGCATGCGCGACGAAGTCGGCCACGGAGCCAAGATGCGCTTCTCGACAGGCCCGGTGAAGGTGAGCGCCGAGGTGTCACGCTTCGAGCACGAGGAGGTGCTCGAGTTCGTGGGTCGTTCCAAGGGCAGCACCTCGACGTACCGCTTCCACCTGCATGCCCGGCCGGAGGGCACGCTGGTCACGCTCCGCCAGGTGACCGACGGCATTGCGGCGCGCACGATGCGTCCCGTGCTGCAGAGGATCGCCGACACATCCCTGCCGCAGTGGCTGGAAGCCCTGCACAGCAAGGCCGCGACCGATCCCGAGGGTGGCTCGGCAGGTGACGACGACTCGTCGTGACCAGATCGGCAATACTGACTGGCGAGTCAACAAGACCGTGAGCAGAGGCGAGGCGATGAGCGACGGAATCGACGAGGAAACCCAACGCGCAATGCGCGCAGCGATACCGAAGACCTTCATGGGCACGCCGTTCATGAACGGCATGGGGATCCAGTTCGACAGGTACGAGCCCGACGACGTTGTCATCAGGCTCCCCTTCCGCGAGGACCTGACCAACGACGGCATCTTCTACCACGGAGGCGTGATCGCCACGGTCATAGACACCGCAGGCGCAGCGGTCACCTGGAGCAACCACGACTTCGACAAGGGCACCCGGGCCTCGACCGTGTCGATGACCGTGCAGTACGTGGGGGCCGCGAAGAAGTCGGACCTGCTGTGCCACGCCACCACAGTGAAGCGCGGCAAGGAACTCACCTTCACCGAGATCACCGCCACCGACGCGGACGGCAAGGTCATCGCCCACGCAGTGCAGACCTACCGCATCGTCTGAGGCACGAGCGAACGGCATGTTTCGCGAACTCGGTGTGTTCAGTGCACCATGGACACCATGACCTCCCCATTCGGGATCGCCGACCTCGAAGCCCACACCGACACCCGACTCGCACTCCAGTCGGTGGCCGAGCACGTTCTCGCCGCCGACCTGCACCACCACACCGGCAGGATCGGCCTGCGGGCCACACCTGGCGGGTTCGGCCAGCCCGAGTTCTCCGTCGGCGGCGTTCGCCGGCGTCTCAGAGTCGACAGCACATCGCTGGTGGTGCTCGAAGGCGACCACGAGACTTGGCACCCGCTCACCACGCTGGGTGCCGCCGCCGAATCGGCCTCGGTCCGACTCGGCGCCCCCACCCAGGTATTCACACCCGGCACTGCCGCCGACGCGGACGCCGAGCTGCGCATCGACGCGCACGCCGCTACGCGTCTCGCCGCCTGGTACGCACTGGTGCAGCAGGCGCTGGAGGCGGTCAGACGGGCCAATGCCGAGCGCTCCCCCGCCATCGTGCAGCTCTGGCCCGAACACTTCGACCTCGCGTTCAGCATGGCCGAGGTCAACTTCGGCGCCAGCCCCGGCGACGACGGCATCGCCGAGCCCTACCTGTATGTGGGCCCGTGGGAGCCCCGTGAGGGCGAGTTCTGGACCGAGCCCTTCGGTGCCAGCTACAGCTACGACCGCATCTCCTCGGTCGACGACGCGGTCAGCTTCTTCACCGAGGGCCTGCGCGCAGCCATCTGAACGGACACGCCGGACGGCTGGTCAGAGGTCAGACGAGGTCACCGTCGGCAACCACGTGCACGAGCGCGGGACCGTCTGCTGCGAATGCACCGGCGAGCGCGTCGTCGAGCTCACCGGACGTGCGCGCCGTGAACCCGGATGCGCCGCACAGCTCCGCGTAGGCGGCGAAGTCAGGGTTCACGAGGCTGGTCTGCCAGACATCGAGTTGGGCAGCACGCTGCTCCTTGGAGATCTTGCCGAGCTCGGAGTTGTCGATGAGCACGTGACGCACCGGGATCCCGTACTTCACGAACGTCGTCAGCTCGGCCATGTACTGGCCGAACCCACCGTCGCCGCTGATCGACACAAGTGGGCGAACGGGATCCGCAGCCCACGCCCCCAGCGCTGCGGGCAGGCCGAATCCGATCGACCCCAGATAGCCCGACATCAACACCGCCTGATCGCCGGAGGACTCGAAGTAGCGGCCGAACGAGTATGTGTTGTTGCCCACGTCGACACAGATCACGGCATCGTCGGGACAGTGCCGTCCCAGCGCGTCGAACACGGCCACCGAAGCGACGCCCCGACCACGCTCTTCGCCGAGTCGGCGCTGCTTCTCCGCTCGCCACAGCCCCCAGCGGTGAGCCAGGTCGCCTCGCTGGTCCACAGCAGCGAGATCGTCTCCGAGTGAGTCACACAGCTGGCCGACCGTCGCAGCCACATCGCCGAGCAGCCCACAGGTGACCGGGTGGAACCGTCCCAGTGCCGCCGGGTCATGGTCGACCTGCACGATGTCCTTGTAGTCGGCCACTCCGGTGTGGTTCGAGAACGACACACCGAGGGCGATCACGAGGTCCGACTCGTTCATGAGCCAGCTCGCAACAGGCGTCCCAGACCGACCGAGCACTCCCGCGCCGAGCGGATGGTCATCGCCGACCAAGCCCTTTGCCTTGAACGTGGTGAAGACCGGCGCACCCAGCCGCTCGGCCAGGCGAAGCACGGGATCGACCGCATCGCGGGCACCGTGGCCAACCACCACGACCGGCCGTTCGGCCGCCGCCATCAACTCTGTCGCCGTCGCCACAGCGGCAGGGTCAGCGACGGTTGCCCGGCTGGCGAGCCGTCCCTGCGGCGCGCCGGCCGGAGATTCGCTGCGCTGCTCCTGAACCTCGTCCGGCAGGACCAGATGGGCGACGCCGCCCTCGTCGATCGCATGCTTCACCGCCAGCGTCGCCAGTTCGGCGTGGTCCGAACCCGCGTGCACGGTGTGGCTCCACACCGCCACATCAGCGAAGGCTCCTTCGAGGTTGAGGTCCTGGAACGCGCCCCTGCCCAACACCTTCGACGGAACCTGGCCAGAGATGGCAATCACGGGTGCTCCGTCTACCCTGGCGTCGTAGAGCCCGGTGAGCAGGTTGGTCGATCCCGGCCCCGCGATCGCAAAGCAGGCCGCCGGTCTACCTGTGAGCTTGCCGTGCGCCGAAGCGGCAAACGCCGCGGCCCCCTCGTGGCGAATCCCCACATAGGTGAGCTCGCCGCGATCCTCCGCCCGGCGCATCGCATCGGCGAAGCCGAGATTGGAGTGCCCGACCATCCCGAACACATGGGTGACTCCCCAGGCGACGAGCGTCTCCACCATCACGTCGCCCACGGTCCGTTCATGTTCGGGCCGCACCGGGAGGTCGACGAAGGTGCCGTCGCCGTCGGTCGTGACGGTGAAACAGGTCGGGGCATCGGTGAAGCCCTCAGGCGGCCTGCCAGTGGTGGGGTCGTAGTCGTAGCCGTGCCACGGGCAGCGCAACCACCCGTGTTCGATCGTGCCCTCCCCGAGCGGTCCACCCTGGTGCGGGCACCGGTTGTCGAGCGCCCCGATTGTTCCGTCACAGTTCGTCACCGCCAGGCTGTGACCGTCGATGGTGACCGTGCGCACCCGGCCTTCATCGGGCAGGTCCGCCGGGTCGAGCCGGTGCCGCCGCACCGGCTCGCCACCGCTGCTCATCGCTGTCTCGTCGCCGCTCATGGCAGTACCCCTCCGTACGTGACGCCGGTGAGGTGGTGCACCTCGCGATTGAACGTCGTCAGGTCCTGTACCGCCAGCTCGGCGAGGTGATCGTGGCCGCAGGCGCGGGCGAGCACGGCCATGAGGTCAGCGGAAGCCTGCAGGAACCGCGCCAGCCGCGCTGCCGCCTCGTCCACAGGCAAGCGGGAGCGCAGCTCCGGGTCCTGCGTGGCAATGCCCACCGGGCAACGGTCGGTGTGGCACGCACGCATGCCCACACAGCCGATTGCCTGCAACGCAGAATTGGCGACCGCAACGGCATCCGCGCCCAGCGCCATCGCCTTGGCGAAGTCGGCGGGCGTGCGCAGGCCTCCGGTGGCAACCAGGGTCACGCCATCGGCATCGCTGCGGTCGAGATGGCGGCGCGCCCGGGCGATCGCAGGCATGGTGGGCACCGAGATGTGATCCCGGAAGATGAGCGGAGCTGCGCCTGTGCCACCGCCGCGACCGTCGAGGATTATGTAGTCGACACCGATCTCGAGAGCGGCGTCGATGTCCGCCTCGATGTGCTGTGCCGACAGCTTCGCCCCGATGGGGATGCCACCGCTTCGCTCCCTCACCTCAGCCGCGAAACCCGCGATCTCACCGATGCTGTCGAGGTTGGGGAAACGACTGGGTGACACCGCTGCGGTGCCCTCGGGGAGGTTGCGCACCTCGGCGATGCGGCCCACGACCTTGGGTCCGGGCAGGTGGCCACCGGTGCCGGTCTTCGCACCCTGGCCGAACTTGAAGTGGAAAGCCTGCACCGAGTCGAGATGGGCGAAGTCCCAGCCGAAACGGCCCGACGCCAACTCATAGAAGTAGCGGCTGTTCTCAGCCTGCTCGTCGGGCAACATCCCGCCCTCGCCGGAGCAGATCCCTGTGCCCGCCTGCTCGGCGCCACGGGCCAGCGCCACCTTCGCCTCTTCGGAGAGTGCGCCGAAGCTCATGTCTGACACGAACAGCGGAATGCCCAGCCGCAACGGCTTGGCGGCAGCGGGGCCGATCGTCACGTCGGTGCCGACCACGTCCTGATCGAAGCGCGGGAACCGTGCCAACTGCGCTGTGAGGAACTGGAGGTCGTCCCAACTCGGCAGGTCCGAACGGGGCACACCCATCGCCGACACCGGGCCGTGGTGCCCCACGCGGGACAGCCCGAACAGCGCCAGTTCGTGGATGTCGCCGACACGGTCCTCCTCGGCGCCCCCATGCGGATTCTCGTAGTGCCACTCGTACTCGGCGACTGCGCTGGTGCGCGCCTCGGGCACGTCGACCGGTGTCTCGGTGACATCGGTCGTGGGCCGCACCGTGGCCTGCTCGCGAACCTCGGCGGCGCACACGCGCACCTCGTCGCCATGGACCTCCACCTCGTAGCGGTGCAGCTTCTGGTTGGGGTCGTAGGCAGAGACGCCCGAGCACGCCCGGTAGTCCCAACCATGGAGGCTGCAGATCAGGTCGTCGCCGACCACCTTGCCGTCAGCGAGGCGCGCGCCCCGGTGCAGGCATCGGCCGGCCAGCACCGATACGTCGTCGCCCATCCGCACGACCACGAGCTCCATGCCGTGCAACGACACGCCGAAAGGCTCACGGTCGGCCACCTCGGAAAGGTTCGCCACGACTATCGGCTCGATCATGGCTCGTACGCTACCGGCGCACCGGCGAGGTCAGGTCGCGTCAGAGCCAGGACTCGTCTGCCAGGCCCGCATCGGGCCATGGCCCCGCCGCGACGGTCTGGCAGTTGCCCCAACCGGTCCCGCCACCGATCGGGTCGGTCACCCGCACCGCGGTGTCGCGGATCTGGTGGATCCGCCGCGCAGTCGCGGGGTCGCGGCAGTCCTCGATGAACTCGCCTTCGACCTGCAGCTCGCCCCGGAACTCGCCGTGGTGGTGGCCGTCGTAGCCGAAGTAGAGGCCGAGGTGCACGCCCGTGTCGCCCAGGGCCTCGAGGTGAAACGGCCTGCTGGAACCGTCGTCCATCACCGCCTCGATCGTGCCGCCGAGGAACCGACGGTTGTCAGGGTCGAACGCCAGATCGGGCTCCATTGCCACGATCGGCTCACGCGACCCGTCCGGATGCTCGACGCCGGCCGTCACCGTGCGCTGGTCGAGGCCCGGCATGGCGAAGCGGGTGAAGTGCAGGTGGCTCGCGTACCGGGATCCGTCGGGCCGTTCCAGCAGTGCCGGACACCACATCATCATGAAGCCGACCCCGGCCGGGATCTCGATCTCGGCGCCCTCGACATCCACCGGTGGCACACCCACGTCGTAGCGAACACCCCAGGAGTGGTCCCGCGTCGACACCCAGCTCTCCGGGTCGATCTCGGTGCGCTCGCCGTCCACCTCGACCCAGCCCTCGGCGATGCCGGTCTGGTGGTAGCGCACGAGGTCGGCCGAGATTCGGTAGCCGGCGCGTAGGTGGGTGCGCTCCTCCACCACCGGAGGCACCACGGATGTGAAGGTCCAGTCAAAGGAGATTGGCTGGCAATCGTTGGCCTCGAGGTGGAACCGCACCTTGTGCAGGGGTTCCACCACCTCGTAGCGAACCGGGCCGATGGAGGTGAGTTCGGGCTCGGGCGCGAGCCGCCGACTGGCACGCACCGTGTGCTGCGAAGCGCCTCTGCCCACCGCTGCGTAGGCATCCATGACGTTGCGATTCGTGTACTTGCCCAGTCCGAAGCCCAACTGGATGCTGCCGTCGCGTGCCATGGCCATGGCGCAGACCTTCTCGGTCCACGATGGGTCCGAGGTACCGACCGTGGCGAAGGTGTCGGTTGTCTGGTGGGTGAGCTGCTCGTCAGCCGCCAGTAGTTCGCCGATCGGGTTCACGGCGGCCCCTCACCCGCGCTCGTGGATGTGCTCGGCAGTCGTTCCACCGATCGGCATCGCGTCCATGCCGAGCTTGTGGTGATCCCACGAACGCACCCGTTCCACGTCGACCTTCACCGCTATTCGGTTCTGCAACATGATCTCCACGAACGGCTTCATGTCTTCGGTGTACGGGCCGTTGTAGCGCTCCCAGACACTGACACCGACCTCCCAGAGTCGGTCGGGATCGTCAGTGATCTCCGCGGTCCCCTCGAAGGAGACACCGCGCAGGCTGTCGTAGGTCTCGCCGTCCTCGATAAGCACCGTGACTCGCGGGTCTCGGCGCAGATTGACGGCCTTCTGGGACTTGCTCTTGGTCTCGAACCAGATCGCCCCGTCGACCACGGCGTACCACATGGCCACCAGGTGCGGGGTGCCGTCGGCCCCGACCGTCGCGATGGTGGCGGTTCGACTCCGCTGGAGGTAGTCCTCGATCTCATCGTCGCTCATGGCGACCCTTGAACGCTCGTTCTTGCCCATCGCCGCAAGCTACCCGCGTCCTGCAACCCCCACAGTGAGCTCGGGCAATCAGAGGGTCAGCCAGAGGCGCAGCAGGTGGCGCGGGTCATCGGGACCGTCGACGTATCCGGTTCGGGCGTGGGCCACCGTGTGGTTGGAACAGAGCTGGAGATCACCCGGCTCCAGGTCCATGACTATGTGCACATCCGGCCGTGCCGAGATCGCGTCCCAGGCATCAAGGGCCTCGACCAGCTCGTCGTCAAGCTCCACGTCGTCGTGGCGGGCAACCGAGCGCAGGTAACCGAGATGCATGAACGTGGCGGGCCTCTCGCCGTCGAAGCAGACCGGGCGCACCGGCACATGGGTGAAACCCTCCCCGTCACTGCGGGTGTCCAGCTCCGCCAACTCACACAAGCGGGCCGCCAGCAGAGGTGTTGTGGCCACCATCTCGTCCAGCACGGTCACCGACGACACAAGGCGCGACGCGCCACCCTCGGCCGCGGTCGACAGACACAGCAGGCCGACCACGTCGGCCGCGTCGCAGTGAAACGCGATGTCGACGGTGGACCGGTACTCCCGTGCGAGTGGCGTGTCGGTGGGGTCGTGGTAGTCGGTGACGTGACCGAGCAGGTCACCCTCTCCGTTCTGTGCGCCGGGGTGGCCGAGGTGCAGGCCCAACGCCCAGAAGGCGGCCTCGCACTCGGCCGGCTCCAGCTCCTGGACAGGAAGACCGCGCCACACGACGAATCCCCGGCCGTCGGCGAGCTCGCCACGACTCAGCTCGACCAGCGCCGAGAACTCGTCGAGCGCGACGTCCGACCTGGTGAGCTCGCCGAGGTCGGCGCCCGTGGCGACCAGCTCCCGACCGACCGCAGCGAACCGTGCGCGTTGGCGGTCATCGAGCTCGACGCGCCACAGCGCGGGATCAGTCAGGTCCGCGCCTGACCACGCCGCGGGCCCACCCGTGGGCGCGTCGGGAACCCCTACGTGCGGGCGATCGTTGAAATACGAGAGGGTCTGGTCCAGGTAGGACCTGTACGTCGGGATCAGCCCGCGGGGTCGTACGGCTCCGGGTCGGAATCGGCGGTCATCTGCTTGATGACCGCGAAGACGATCCCGATGATTCCGAGGAGGATGATCATCTTCAGCAGCTTGTGGGACGACTTGGCCGCCGTGTCGGCTGCGTCATCCAGGGAGTCCGCCACGATGTCGACGACCTCGTCGTTGGTGAGGGTGCTCATTGATTCTCCAGTTGGTCTTGGCCCTGATGGACCCTTGTTGGGCCCCGTCGGACCGGCGCCCAACATACCCCCTCAGCGACGGCTTGCGACGCGGTACTTCATCGGAGCTCGAAGCAGTCACTCAGAACCGATTACCGCGGTCAGGGACCGACCACCACACTTGTTGCATGCCGACCCGCTCCTCCCTGGCTCCCCTGGTGACACTGCTCGCACTGCTCGCACTGCTCGCAGGTGCGTGCAGCACCACCGGCAAAGCTGATGCATCGCCGGCGCCTCCAGGGAACGCACCGGAGCTGGAGGGCGAAGAGCCGGGTGATGATGCCGCCTCCGGGCCGTACTTCCCCGGCGAGGAATGGGAAACCGTCGATGCCGGGGCGGCCGGAATCGACCGGGCGGCGCTCGACGCCATCGCCGCCGACGCGGAGGCCGGGCTCTCCAACTGCTTCCTCGTGACCCGTGGAGGAAGGATCGTCGACGAGTGGTACTGGCAGGACACCGACGAGAACTCGACACAGGAGACCTTCTCGGCATCCAAGTCGTTCACGGCGACCCTGGTCGGAATGGCCGCCGACGAGGGGTACCTGACGGTCGAGGACAAAGCTTCGACCTGGATCCCCGAATGGGTCGGCACCCCTTCTGAGGACATCACCGTCGAGCAGCTCCTCAACAACACCTCGGGCCGCTTCTATGACTTCCAGACCGACTACGTCGAGATGGCCGCGAAGGCGTCCGACAAGACCGCCTTCGCCATCGGCCTGGAGCAGGAACACGACCCGGGCACCGAGTGGGTCTACAACAACTCGGCCATCCAGACCCTCGAGCAGGTCTTCGAGGGAGCCACCGGCCAGGACATGGCCGACTTCGCGGACGAGCGGCTGTTCGGGCCTCTCGGAATGCAGGACAGCTCCATCGACCGCGATCGGGCCGGCAACCCGCTCACCTTCATGGGTGTTCAGTCCACCTGCCGCGACATGGCCCGGTTCGGGATCATGGCGCTGCGCGACGGAAACTGGGACGGCGAACAGGTCGTGTCCGAGGAATGGATGGAAGCCTCCACCGGCGAGTCCAGCCAGGAGATGAATGCTGCCTACGGCTGGCTGTGGTGGCTCAACCGCCCGGGTCGGATCATGGGCGGCGACAACGCGACGGGCGAGGACGGCGACGAGTCCGCGGCCCAGGTGAAGCAGATGATCGAAGGGGCGCCCGAGGAGATGTTCTTCGCCATGGGCCTCGGTGGACAGATGATCGCCATCGACCCCGGCACAGAAACCGTCGTGGTGCGCATGGGGCCGGCCACCTACGACGATGACATCGAGAAGTTTGAGCGCAAGGACATCCCCCGCGTGGTCACCGAAGCGGTCGTCGGCGACATGCAGGACTGAGCGCTCTACTTCTTCAGCTTCGCTCTACTTCTTCAGCTTCGCTATGCCCTTGCCCCAGGTGACGCGGATCATGCGCTGCATGATCTTCTCGGTGCTCGGCTTGTAGGGGTACTGACCGGCGGTCTGCTTGCCACCGAAGCGGTCGATGACGATGGGCTGCGCATGGGTGAAGCTGCGTACTCCGACCTTGCCGTTGGCCTGGCCGACTCCGCTCTCGCGACGGCCACCGAACGGGGCCTCGGGGATGCCATAGGTGAGCGCCATGTCGTTGACCGACACGCTGCCTGTGTGCAGCCGCGAGGCAATCTCGACGCCGGCATCCACATCTGAGGTCCACACGCTGCCCGCGAGGCCGTAGTTGGTGTCGTTGGCGTACTTGATGGCCTCGTCCACGCTCGCGACGGGCACGATCGGCAGGACGGGACCGAAGGTCTCGTCGCGCATCACTGCCATGTCGTGGTTGACGCCGGTCAACACCGTTGGCTCGAAGTAGAGCCCGGGGAGCTTGTCGTTGCGCTTGCCACCCACCAGCGCTGTCGCGCCGTCGGCGATGGCCGAGTCGACCTGCTCGGTGACCTTGTCGAGCTGGCGGTCCCAGAACATCGGGCCCACATCGAACGAGCCGGAGGTCTCCTGGCGGAGGCTGCGCACTCGGTCAACCACCCGTTGTGTGAACTCCTCGACCACGTCCTCCATGACGTAGACCCGCTCGGTGCCACAGCAGTACTGGCCGGTGTTGAACATCGAACCGACCACGGCACCACCGGCCGCTGCGTCGAGATCCGCGTCGGAGCACACGATCATGGCGTCATTGCCGCCCAGCTCGAGGGTGTGCGGGATCAGTTGGCGACCGCACGCCTCCGCGATCTTGCGGCCCGTGGCGACGCTGCCCGTGAAGTGGACCTTGTCGACTCCGCCCTCGACCAGGGCCGCGCCCGTCTCGCCGTCGCCCATGGCCACCTGGATCACGCCTTCGGGTATACCGGCACGCTCGAACAGGTCGACGGCCAGCTTGCCGGAGTAGGGGGTCACCTCGGACGGCTTCACCACCACGGTGTTGCCGGCGATGAGTGCCTGGATGGCCGGATTGAGCGAGAGGATCAGGGGACCGTTCCACGGCGAGATGACGCCCACGACGCCCAGCGGCTGGTACCGAACCTGCACCTTCTTGGTGAGGCGCAGGACGCCATGGGTCGGCATCGATTCGGCGCGCAGCCACTTGCCGGCGTTCTTCGCGAGGTATGCAAGCGAATCTGCCGCTGCGAACACGTCGATCATCAGGGCCTCGCTGCGCGGCTTGCCCGACTCACGCACGATCACGTCGACGAGCTCATCCTGGCTGTCCACGAGCACCGCCAGGGCGCGCTTCAGGTACTCGGCGCGGCCTGCGGGGCCCAGTGCCTCCCACGCGGGCTGGGCCTCACGGGCGCGTGCGACGAGCGAGCGGACTTCGTCCGGCGTGGTGCACTCGAGCTGGCCGATCGGGTCGCCGGTTGCGGGTGATGCGAGGTCGTAGCGTCGCCGACCGGACTCGGTGGGCTCTGCGGGCTTGACGATTGCCATCTTGGTTCCCCCTGCGGGTGATCTGACGGAGTGTCAGGTCAGAGGCCACCAGAAAACCACAGTGGGGCCCGCACTTTCCAGCACGGGCCCCACCGTGGGGGGGGATCAGGGATGGGTTATCGCGCCGTCAGGCGGTCTCGAAGAAGTCCTCGGACTTCCGATTGAACAGCAGCCACAGCACGATCAGCGACACCACTGCGGCGACTGTGCCGGATGCCCGCTGTTCACTTTGCAGTGCCACCATCGCCCACACACCGGCGGCGAGGTTGAACACGGCGATGACGGCATAGAACACACGCACGATCTGGCTTCCCTTGCCGAGCAAGTTGGCGAGGAAGATCTGCGCGATGCCGATCACGGCCACCATGAGGCCGAAGGCGAGGAGCTGGTTCTCGGAGTGGAATGTGAGCCCCTGGAACGTGTCGTCCTGGCGGTCGAGCATGATCAGCACGCCTCCCAGCAGATTGAAGAACCCGCCTATGTAGCCGAGCACGACCAGCAGCGTGACCTCCCACGGCCGCTGCGCCGGTTGCAGTGTCTCTCGTTCGGTTGCCATGATGACTCCGTTCCGTGGCGCCGACGCCACTCGGCGTCAGCCTATTCGCCCGGCGCCTCGAAGCCGGGGACCTGAGGAGCCGGCTCGCCCGGAGACGTTGCGAGGTCGGCAATGGCACTCGCCCGTCCTGCGCTGAGCTGACCGAGGTTGGCGTAGATGTGGGCGCGCCCGGGGCTCGGATCGGCGCTCCAGGACTATTCGCTGGGCGTCAGGCGTTTCTGTGCGCGTTGTTCCTCGAGCACGTCTTCGAGGGCCTCGCGGGCGTCGAGGGCGTCGGCGTACCTGTTGTCCCGTTCATGGACATCGGACGTGAGGTCGTGAAGCTCCCACTCCTCTTCGTCGGTGTGCTGGTCGGCGTCGTAGTAGCGGTTGAGCTTCCAGAGGTGGCCTTCGAACTCGCTTATGACCGATTCGACGCAACCCGGCGGTGGGACGGCCTCGAACACCTCGTGCGATATCGGTCCCCGGTGGATGTCGCCGCGGCTGATCTCGTCCTCGGTCATGAAGTAGATCGGCTCCCTGGATGGTTCCCCGTTCCCTCTCAGAACGCTCGACAGATCGCGCCCCGGCAGCGGCTGCAACTGACTGAACTCACCCGGAAGCTTGTCGGTGAGCTGGCCGGGGCTCGTTCCGGCCAGGCCCAGAAGTGTCGGAAGCAGGTCGACGTGGCTGGTCGGCACCTCGGTTCGGCCGGGAGCGATTCCGGGTCCACGCGCCACGAACGGCACGCGAATGGACTCCTCGTAGGCGACGTGCCACTTCTCGATCAGCCCGCCGTGTGCACCGAGTTGATCGCCGTGGTCAGCGGTGTGGATCACGATCGTGTTCTCGGCGAGACCGTTGCGTTCGAGTGGCCCCAGGATCCGGGAGATCGACTCGTCGACCATCGCCTGCAGGAAGTGGTAGAGCCGACGGAACTCCGAGTCGGTCGGCTGGGGGAAGACCATCTTCGGCCACACGTCTCGGAGTGCCTTCTGGCAGGCCGGACGATCGTCCAACGAGTCCTGTTGCGACGGCGCTTCTGGCACCTCGGGGACCCAATCCGGCACGGGTGGGAAACCGAACATCTTCCACGGCTCGCCACTGAACACGATGTCGTGCGGGTTGAGGAACGACGCCACGGCCATCCACGGCTGGCCGCCGTCGCCTTCGAGCCCGAGCTGGTCGAACACCTCCGAGCCACTTCATCCACGGGCCCGTCGCAGACTTGCCGAGTCCATCAGTGTTGCGAACCCGGTGCAGGCTCGGATACTGGCCGGTGAAGATCGATGCCCGACTCGGCACACACGCGGTCGCCGCCGTGTAGTGACGGCCGAACTGCATCCCCTCCCGCTCGAGGCTGCTGCGAGCCGGCAATCGCTCCTTCCTGAAATCGGCCAGCGCTTCGACTTCATAGTCCGGCTGGGCACGCTCCTCATCGGTGAGGATCAACAGGATGTTCGGCCGTGAACCGGTCATGGTGCCGCACCCTACCGGGCACTGTCCTTCCCCTGAACGAGGGTCTGGCCGTACTCGACGCTCGGAGCGTCGGACGCGAAGTAGTGCTGGCCCCCGGCGTGCAGGTCCCTGAAGCACTTCTGCAGCGGTCCCTCGCGCAACGCGGAGGTGCCGGCGAGCGTGTAGGCCTCGCGTGCCAGTTCCACGGAGTCGCGGTTGGCATGCACGCACGCCTGACGGACGAGGTTCGCCGTGGGCACGGACACGAAATCGCCGCGGGCCTCGCACTCGGCCTCAGCTTGCTCGCAGACCTCCGCGACCCAGGCCCTCGCCGCACGGTGCCGCGACTCGAGACGGGCCAGGTTGATCAGGAAGTACTCCGAATCGGCCAGACCGGCGGTGGCACCCATGCGGGTCTTGGTCCTGGCCAGCTCCGTGAGCTCATCGAGCATCCGTCGTGCCACTCCGAGCGCCCATCCGGCGTGACCGGCCGCTGTCAGGGGCAACACACCCAGGTAGTGCTTGGCAGAGCCGCGGTGCACGGTCGGGGTGAAGAAGTCGAAAGCACTGACCCGTGGCACACGCACCCCGTGCACTCCGTAGTCGATGGACTGCGTGGCGCGCAGGCCCAGCACTTCCCAGTTGCCCTTCTGGTCGATGAGGCCCTGGGGGAAGCAGCCCATCAGGTAGGCGGCATCGCCACCGTCGGCGGGCGTGGCGAAGAAGCCCGCTCCGGCGAAGTCGGCCAGCACGATTCCGGAACCGAACTGGTAGTCGCCGTCCAGCAACCAGTCGTCGCCGTCCGCCGTGGCCGCACCGTTGGGTGCGAACTGCCCTGCCACCACGGGCAGCGAGCCCTCCGGTCGTCCATCCATGAGGATGCCGATGCCCTCGTCGTCCAGGTACGCCCCGAAGTAAGCCAGCGCCGAGTCGGCGGCGAAGGAGCACCAGCCGATCGAACCGTCGGCCCGCGAGAGCTCCGCCCACACGTCGACCGCTTCCACCAGGGGCAGGTCGGCACCGCCCAGTGCCTTGGGCACGGCCACGCCGTTGAGCCCGGCGGTTGCGATCGCGTCGAGGGCGGAGCGATCAAACGACTCCCCCGGGCGCGTCGCCTGCGCGATCGTGTCCAGCTCTTCATACAGATCCCGTGCGGCGGCTACTGCGGTCATGTGACCCTCCTTGTCCGGGTGCATCCTTGCAGCACGAGCAGACACCGGCACACCGCCCCGGTTGGCGTCAGACACAGGCCGATCCACCGTCGACCGGAATGACCGCCCCGGTCACGAACGCACCGGCGCGCGAGGCAAGGAAGATCGCGGCGCCTGCGATGTCGTCGGCGCGACCAACCCGCTGCATCGGCAGCGACCCTGCAATCTGCTCACCGAACGCCTCGAGGGTGCCCGCCATCATCTTGGAGGGGAACGGCCCGGGAGCCAGGGCGTTGACCGTGATCTCCGGGCCCAGGTGGCCGGCGAGGTGTCGCGACATCTGGTGCACCGCCGCCTTCGATGCCGTGTATGCGTATGTCTCCATCGGAGGTGGCTTGAGGCCGTTGGTCGACCCCACGTTGATGATCCGTGCCGGATCCTCGGCAGTGCCCGCGGCCTCGAGCAACGGCAGCAGGAACCTGGTCACATGGAACACGCCGGCCAGGTTGAGGTCGAGCACCCGCGACCACGATGCGGTGTCCTGCTCCGCGAGCGGTGCACCCCAGGTGGCGCCAGCGTTGTTGACGAGCACATCCAGGCCGTCATGGCGCTCGGCCACCCAGCTTGCGAAGTCCCTGCAACCGCCCTCGGTGGACAGGTTGGAAGTGGTGCCCGAGCAGGTCCCCACAGAGGACAGCTCCGCAACAGTCGCCTCCACCGCGTCAGCCTTTCGCGAGGTCACGATCACCTCTGCGCCGGCGCCCACGAACCCGCCGGCGATCATCCGCCCGATCCCGCTCGTGGCGCCGGTCACCACCACGGTACGACCCTCCACATCAAAGAGGTCACCGGGCGCGCTGGGAGTGTCATCAGTCATGGCGCCGGACCGTAGCCCAGACCGGTGGCGCGGCCGGGTGCGATGATTGCCCGGTGGATCCCACGACGAGACGCCGCTTCCTGACCGCCCTGGGGATCAGCGGGGGTGGGGCCGCCCTGGCGGCCTGCACCGGCGATGACCGCGCTGGATCCGGTGGGTCGACGACGGCATCGACCACGACAGCGTCGACCCCGGCCGCGGGCCGAGCCGTGAAGGCACCCGAGGTGCCGCCCGACCCGGGGCTCGGCGGTGACCCGTTCACCCTGGGAGTCGCGTCCGGTGACCCGCTGCCCGGTGCAGTCATGCTGTGGACGCGGCTGGCTCCCCGACCCGAGGCCGGCGACGGCGGCGTGCCCGCAGTCGATGCCGAGGTGTCGTGGGAAGTGGCGACCGACGACTCGTTCAGCGAGCTCGCGGCCGCCGGGATCGCCGCCGCGCCGGTCGATTCCGCACATGCGGTGCGAGTTGATGCCGAAGGCCTCGAGCCGGCGACCTGGTACCACTACCGGTTCCGCATCGGAGACTGGGCAAGCCCGGTCGGCCGCACCCGGACAGCCCCGGCGCCAGGAACCGGCGGCGCCGTGGAGTTCGGATTCGCGTCGTGCCAGAGCTTCCAGAGCGGCTACTACAACGCCTGGCGCGATGTGGCCGAGACCGACCTCGACCTGGTGGTGTTCCTCGGCGACTACATATACGAGAACGGATCGCAGGCAGTCGACCCCTCAGACGGCGTCGTTCGGCCGCTGGGGGCAGGCAACGACCAGCCAGAGTGCACGACCCTGGCCGACTACAGGAGGCGTTATGCGATCTACCGCGGCGACGAGCACCTCCGCACAGCACATGCAGCCTGCCCGTGGCTCGTCGTGTGGGATGACCATGAGGTCGACAACAACTACGCCGGACTCAACTCCGAGAAGGAAGGTGTGGGCAGCGACGAGTTCACCGAGCGCCGCACCGCCGCGTACCGGGCCTGGTGGGAGAGCATGCCGGTGCGGCTACCGCCGCCGGTCGGTCCGGACCTGCCGATCGAGCGGCGCATCGACTGGGGGTCGCTTGCGTCGTTCTTCCTGATCGACTCCCGGCAGTTCCGCGACGACCAGGTGTGCGGTGACGCCACGCTGGACCTCTCCCCCGCTTGCGACGAACTCCAAAACCCGGACCGGACCTTTCTCGGCGCGGAGCAGCAGGCCCGCCTCGAATCCGGGCTGGCCGGGTCGACGGCCACATGGAACGTGATCGGGAACCAGACCGTCATGGCACCGCTGGTCGTGGGCGACGCCGTGCTGAACTACGACCAGTGGGACGGCTATCCGGCGTCACGGGAGAGCTTGCTCAACGCCATCGACGCGGCCGGACTCACCAACACAGTCGTGATCACGGGCGACATCCACGTGGCGGGCGTCGGCGACCTCCAGGTTGAGTCCGACGCCGGCACGCGCACGGTGGCGACGGAACTCGTAGGCACCTCGATCTCGTCGCTCGCACCGATTCCCGAGGACGTCTCCGGACTGGTCACCGGATTGCTTCCGTGGATCAAGTACTTCGATGCGAGGCGCGGCTGGACGCGGTGCTCGGTGAACGACAGCGAGTGGCTGGCGGAGTTCCGCGCCATCGATGACAACCTCGTCGAGGGCGCCCCGGTGACGACGGGCGCGACCTTCAGGCTGACCCCCGACCAGCCGGGCGCGGTGCAAGCCTGATCAGGAAGCCGACGGACCGCCGTCGGGGTCGGTCTCTTCGTCTGCACCCTCGTCGTCGACAAGGACGAGATCGGGCCGGGTGGAGCGGGAGGCGACCTTCATGACGACGAGGATCACGATCCCGACGATCCCGGCCAGGAGAACCATCTTCAGCAAGCGGCGGCTGCGAGTGGCCGCCACCTCGACCTGCTCGGCCACGCGGAGCGCCGTCTGGGCATGGTCGAGCGACCGCTGGATCTGCTCGATGCCTTCCTCTGCCTGGACGATCCGCTCATGCATGTTGCTCATCTGCACCTCCTGCGTTGCGCCCCGACGCTACTCCGCTGAACCCGCGCAGCGAGTCGCGCGTATGGTTTCGGCCATGACTTCGCCAAGCACATGGAACCTCGCTGACATCTTCGAATCTGTCGTGGACGCCGTCGGTGACCGCAAGGCCATCGTGGTCCCCAATGCGCCGGGAGGTCGGCTCGAGTACACGCTCGACGACCTCGAGGCCCGGGCCAACCGGCTGGCCCACGCGCTCGCCGCCCGGGGTGTCGAACCCGGCGACAAGGTCGCCATCTACGGCTACAACGGCAACCAGTGGCCCGAGGCCATGTGGGCCGCGTGGAAGCTCCGCGCCGTGCCCGTCAACGTGAACTACCGCTACGTGGAGGGAGAGCTTCAGTACCTGCTCGACAACTCCGACTCGGTGGCTGCGGTGCACGGGGCCGAGTTCGCTCCCCGCCTCGCCAACATCCGCGGCGATCTGCCCCAGCTGAAGGCCTGCCTCGCGTACGACGACGGCTCGGGAGCCGACATCTCGGCCTGCGATGCCGAGGACTATGAGGAAGTCCTCGCGGCCTCGTCACCAGAGCGTGACTTCGGGCCCCGCAGCAACGACGACCTCTATGTGCTCTACACCGGGGGCACAACCGGCATGCCCAAGGGCGTGATGTGGACCCACGAGGACTTCTTCAAGGCCACCATCGGCCCGATCGTGGCAGCCCTCGCCGAACCGTTCACCGACCCGGCCCAGGTGGCCGAACGGGCCGCCGAGAACGACCCCGGTGTCGGCTTCCCGGTGGCACCACTGATGCATGGTGCGGCTCAGTGGACCGCCACGGGCAACTCGCTCGCCGGCACGCTCATGGTGATGAGCACGGCCCGCAAGATGGACCCGGCCGAGGTGTGGAGGATCGCCGCGGACGAAAAGGCGATGGTCATGAACCTCGTGGGCGACGCCCAGGCTCGTCCCCTCATCGAGGAGCTCGCCAAGGACCCCGATCGCTACGACCTCTCGGCGCTGTTCCTCGTCAGCTCGGGCGGGGCAATCCTCTCTCCGGCGGTCAAGCAGCGCTACGCCGAGGTGCTCCCCAACGTGATCATCTACGACGCACTCGGCGCGTCCGAGACCGGCTTCCAGGGCACCCATGCCGGCGCCGACGAGCAGGGCCGACCCAAGTTCGTGTTCGGTGATCACACGATCGTGATCGACGACGCAGGCAACCCCACCACTCCGGGCGACGGAGTCGTCGGCCGACTCGCGCGCCGCGGCCACATCCCACTCGGTTACTACAAGGACGACAAGAAGACCGCGGAGACCTTCCCCACCATCAACGGCGAGCGCTGGGTGATCCCCGGGGACATGGCCGTGACGGAGGAGGACGGGACGATCACGCTGCTCGGCCGTGGCTCCGTGTCGATCAACTCCGGCGGCGAGAAGATCTACCCCGAAGAGGTGGAACTGGTCATCAAGGGCCACCCCGATGTATTCGACGCCGTCGTGGTCGGGGTTCCCGATGAGCGATGGGGTGAACGGGTCGCCGCCGTCGTCGTGCCCCGCGAGGGCTCCAGCCCGACCGCCGAGGCCCTGGCCGACTTCGCGAAGGAGCAGATCGCCGCCTACAAGACCCCAAAGGAGATCTGCCTGGTCGACGAGATGGTGCGCTCGCCCTCCGGCAAGGCTGACTACCGCTGGGCCAAGGCGACGGCGCTCGAGGCGCACGAGGACGAGGCGAGCTGATGCGTGGCTATGGGGGGAGGGTCGCCGCCATCACCGGCGCGGCCAGCGGAATCGGCGCTGCGCTTGCACTTGACCTGGCGAAACGGGGTTGCCACGTGGCACTGAGCGACGTCGACGCGGACGGCCTCGAACGCACCGCTGCCACTGCACAGCGCAGCGGTGTCGAGGTCTCGAGCCAGCAGCTGGATGTCTCTGACCGGGCGGCCGTGCACGACTGGGCCGACAAGGTCCGCGCCGAGCACGGCAAGATCAACATGATATTCAACAACGCCGGCGTGGCATTGGGCGCTCCGGTCGAGGGGATGCACTACGACGACCTCGACTGGCTGATGGGCGTCAACTTCAGCGGGGTGGTGCACGGGACCAAGGCATTCCTGCCGCACCTCAGGGACTCGGGCGAAGGTCATGTGGTCAACATCTCGAGTGTGTTCGGCTTCATCGGCATTCCGTCGCAGTCGGCGTACAACGCGGCGAAGTTCGCTGTCCGCGGCTTCACCGAAGCGCTCCGGGTCGAGCTCGACATGGCCGACCAGGGGGTGTCGGCCACGACCGTGCACCCGGGCGGCATCAAGACCAACATCGCCCGCAACGCGCGGATGTCACCGAGCCTCTCCGCCATCGGAATCGATCCCGAAGAGGCCGGACAGGACTTCGAGAAGGCGTTCATGACGAGCCCTGCAAGGGCCGCGCGTGTCATTCTCACCGGGGTCGAAAAGGACAGGCGCCGCGTACTCATCGGACCCGATGCACGGCTCTTCGCTCTGCTCGGAAAGCTGCCGCCCGGGCTCTACCAGCCCCTTCTTGCCCGCGGAGGCCAACGCGCACGCCGGTAGTCCGTGCACTGTCCGGTCAGCGCCTGGCCTAGCGTTGGCCCATGACCGAACCACGCACACCACACATCCCGGTGCTCGACCGCAGTGTGTCCGAGGAGCGCACCCATCGAAAGCAGCGCCTTGCAGCGGCGTTCCGGATATTCGGTCGCCTCGGATTCGACGAGGGAGTCGCCGGGCACATCACCGCCCGCGACCCCGAACAAGCGGATTGTTTCTGGGTGAACCCGTTCGGGATGAGCTTCAAGCAGATCCGCGCGGCGGACCTGCTGCTGGTCAACCATGCCGGCGAAGTGCTGGAGGGGACCTGGCCTGTCAACGCCGCCGCCTTCGCCATCCACGCGGCGGTGCACGCGGCGCGACCGGACGTGGTTGCCGCGGCGCACTCCCACTCGCTGCACGGCAAGGCGTTCTCCACCCTTCACCGGCCGCTGCTCCCGCTCACCCAGGACTCGTGCATCTTCTTCAACGACCATGCTGTCGACACCGAATACGGCGGAGTTGCCAACGATGCTGCGGAGGGCAAGCGGATCGCGTCCGCCCTTGGCGACAACAAGGCGGCGATCCTGGCCAACCACGGCTTGATCACGGTCGGCCAGAGCGTGGATGAGGCCACCTTCTGGTTCACCACCATGGAACGGACATGCCAGGCCCAACTGCTCGCCGAAGCTGCCGGTAACCCAGTGCCGATCCCACACGACGTGGCCCAGTCGGTCTACGAGAACGTCGGCACGCACCTGGCCGGGTGGTTCAGTGCGCAACCGCTGTTCGACTGGATCATCGCGGAGCAGCCCGACTGCCTCGAGGTCTAGCAGTCCGGGTTCAGCCACACAGCGCAGCGAACTGCGCGGCGCCGATGTTGCCACCCGACGCCATGAGCGCCACGGACTGACCGCGATAGCGGCCGGTCATCGCAGCTGCGAGCGTGATGGCACCGGATGGCTCCACGACCTGCTTGGTCCGCTCGAAGAGGAACCGCATGGCCATGAGCGTGTCGGCATCCTCGACCGTCACGATCTCGTCGACCAGCTCCGCAACTATCGGAAACGTCAGCCGCCCCGGCTTCGGGATGGCGAGGCCGTCGGCCACGGTCTGTGGGTCCGGGACCTCGATCGGCTCGCCGGCCTCAAGCGAGCGCTCGGTGTCGTTGGCGGTCGCTGGTTCCACACCCACGATGTGCACGCCGGGCAAGGTCGCCCGCAGGGCGGTGGCGGAACCCGCCATCAGCCCGCCACCGCTGACGGGAACGACCACCACATCGAAGCCGGCCTGACCCGAGAGCTCCAGGGCTGCGGTCCCGGCACCCGCCATGACGATGTGGTCGTCGTAGGGCTCCATGATCGTGGAGCCGTGTTCCCTGGAATGCCGGATGGCGAGCGCATCGCGGTCCGGGGTCGAGCGGTCGAAGGTCACCACGCCGGCGCCGTAGGCCTCGGTGGCTCGCCGCTTGAGCTCGGGCGCGTCCTGTGGCATGAACACGGTCGCCTCGACACCGAGACTGCGTGCGGCGAGCGCCACCGCTGCGCCATGATTGCCCGACGAGACAGCCACCACTCCGGCGCCACGCTGTTCGTCGGTGAGTGACAGCATCTTGTTGTAGGCACCGCGGGCCTTGAACGACCCGGAGCGCTGGAGGTGCTCGCACTTCAGGTGTACCTGAGCGCCCGTGGCCTCATCCACGGACCCGCTCTGCATGACGGGTGTGACGTGCACCCAGGGCTGGATGCGATCCGCGGCCGCGTTGATGTCGTCGATCGTCAGTGCTTGCGTCATTGCGCGATTCTCCCCGACCGGCGGCTGCGAGTTCGACGAAACGCCGGGATCAGGCGCGCCCCAGCTCCATGCTTGCCGAGCGCAGGCCATATACGAACGCGTTGGGCATCTCCTCGACCGAGCCGTCAACGACCGCCAGCTCATCGACACGCGACAGCAGCTCCTCGAAGAAGATGCGTATCTCGAGGCGGGCAAGCGATGACCCCAGGCAGAAGTGGGTGCCGAACCCGAACGCCAGGTGGTGGTTGGGGTCGCGGGTCACGTCGAACGTCTCGGGCCGCTCGAAGTGTGCCGGATCGCGGTTGGCTGCGGGGTACATGAGCACGAGCTGCTCGCCTGCCAGCACCCGCTCGCCGGCCACCTCGAAGTCATCGACCGCTGTGCGACACATGTTGTGGATCGGAGTGACCCAGCGGATGAACTCCTCGGTGGCGACTTCGAGGTCGGCACCGCCCTTGAGAAGCTCCCACTGCTCGGGTCGTGCGGCAAGCTCGAGCATCGTGCGGGCGATGACCGTACGCGTGGTCTCGGCCCCGCCGTCGAGCAGCAGCAGGCAGTCCGAGATCACTTCGTCGACACCGAAGTCGTGGCCCGGCACCTCGGCGGTGGTCCAGGCCGACATCACGTCCTCAGCCGGGCAGCCCTTCTTCTCCTCGTAGAGATCAGCGGACGCGGCAGCGAACTCCATCGCCGCGGCGATGCCGTCCTCGTTGAAGTAGCCGGGGCCGCCACCAAGGGCGATGGTGCGCTCCGACCAGTCCTGCAGCTTCGGGGTCATCTCCTCGGGGAACCCCAGCAGCATGCCGATCATCTCGGCGGGCAGCGGCGCCGCAAGTTCTCCCACTACCTCGACAGGGCCATCGTGGCCCATGGCGGCGTCGAAGAGAGCCTTGACCACACCCCGGATGTGGTCCTCGAAGCTCATCACCGCCCGTGGCGTGAAGCGGCGCGACACGAGCTTGCGGCGGGCCGAGTGGTGTGGGTCGTCGAGGCCAATGATGGCCGGGTCTGCGGGGATGTTGGGCCGGTACCCACCCTTGTCCTGGCCACCGTTGATGAACTGCGCCTTCGCCTTTTCGATCTCGACCACGTCGTCGTAGCGCGAGATGCCCCACAGCTCGTTCGCCGCGTCCCAGTATGCGGGCGCGTTGTCGCGCATCCAGGCGTACGTGGGATAGGGGTCATTCACATAGAAGTCACCTTCGAGAAGGTCGATCTGCCGCTCGTGGGCGGGCTTGGCTGCAGCGGTCACTTCCCTGCGGCCCCGTCGTTCGCCAGAACGGGATCGGAGTCCACGTACTTGCGGAATCGCTTCAGCATGTAGGCGAGCCCCGCGGCGGTGGAAGGTTTGGTGAACCGGTGGAGCTTGGCCGAGGGGCCGTCGGGGATGATCCCCATCGTCCACTCCACGAGGCTGCGGCCGTCACCCAGGTCGTGGACCCGGTAGTCCTCCGCGAAGGCCTTCACCATCGCCTTGTTGACCTCGTTGAAGCGGAAGGCCATGCGGCGAGGCGGGTCCCACACTATGAACTCCTCGTATCCGACGAGATCGCCCATCATCGACACGGTGCGTGTGGCACCCTCATCCAGCGGGAAGGGCGACGTCCACTCCACGTCGGTGATCGGAAGCGCCCACTTGGTCCATGACTCGGCGTCCTGGAATATCTCGAAGACCCGCTCCGGCGTCGCCTGGACGATCTCGTGTACCGACGAGCAATGCTGCTTGTCCTCGAAGAACTCCGGGCCGACCTTTTCACACTGGATCCTCATGACGCGGACGGTAGTTGAGGGCCAGCCGCGACGCAGGATCACCAGGCTCAGGAGACCGGAAACGCGCCCAGGAAGAAGAATGCGCCAGTGGGATCGACATGCGCACCTGCTGTGGCGGGTACTCAGCCGTTCGGACCACCGGCGCGGGCATCCTGCACGGCCTGCAGGGCATCGCGAAGTTGCTCGATCCAGTCGGCCTCGTGCTCGGCCACCAGGTCCACACACCATGCGAGAGCCTCGCTGCGGCTGCGGGCGACTCCGGCCTCCACGAGCGTGTCCAGCACATGGCGCTGGTCGAATCCGAGCCGAGTCATCGCCGGCACACCGGCAGTGGTGAAGTCCGCCTCGGTGTCGCCGCAACGCGCGCGCCAGCTCACCTTGCGCTCGAAGCGCTCCTCGGCGCGCAAGGCAACAGCGACGCGGTCGTCACGGGTGTTTTCGCGGAATGCCTCTATGCGTGCCGCCTCGGCCACGCCGGCTGGGGCCTCGCCGTCGACTTCGGGGGTCGCGAGCGTGCCGGTGACCTGTATCTCGTCGCGGTCGAAGCGGACTTGCGGCGCCTCGCTGAACCACTCATCCGGCACGCTGCCGGCGAACCAGGCGGCCAGTTCGGAATTGGTGGTGGGCACCGGCTCGTGGGCGCCCTTGCGGCTGCGCCCCGGCCCACGACGTCGCTGCCCAACGGGACCGGAACGGCCGGCCGCCCTCATCTGTGTGTTCATTCTCATATCGTGCCTGCTTTCGGCATTTCGGTCTTACTTGTAATCAAGATTACAAGTAAGACCCGCCGCGTCAAGCCGGGCGGCACCGTGCACCGACGTGCTCCGCCGGGCGGGGCTCAGAGTTGTGGCAGGTGCCAGTGATGAGGCGCCATCAGCTCCGCGATGCCATCCGGGCCCCAGGTGCCCTGCGCGTAGGGACGCGACTTCGGGGGGTCGGCGAGCACCGGGGCGCTCACCTCCCAGAGGCGCTCGATCCCCGCGGCCCGGTTGAACAGCATGTGCTCATCGAGCATCGCGTCGTGAAGGAGACGCTCGTAGGCCTCGAGCTCGCAACGGGGATCGAAGTTCTGCTTGTAGTCGTAGTCCATGTGCGCGTTTCCGAGCGACATCGTGGCGCCGGGCTCCTTCGTAGTGAAGTTGACCCTTATGGAGCCGGGCTCCCCGATCTCGAACACCAGCTCGTTGCCGTGGGTATCCCCGTCGCTGAACATGCCCATCGGCGGATGCTTCAGCTTCACGGTGATCACTCGCTTGCCCACCGGCATCCGCTTGCCGGTGCGGAGGTAGATCGGCACACCCTCCCAGCGCTTGTTGTCGATGTGTGCCTCCACCGCGACGAGGGTCTCGGTGTCTGATCCTTCCGCCACGCCATCGGCATCGAGGTAGCCGTCGTACTGGCCACGCACGACACGGCCGGGATCGAGCGGCATAAGCGCGTCGAACACCTTCTGCTTCTCGACGTGCAGCGCCTCAGCTGTGAACGCGGTGGGCGGTTCCATCGCGACGAAGCCGAGTGCCTGGAACAGGTGAGTGACCACCATGTCGCGAAACGCACCTGTGGCGTCGTAGAACTTCGCCCGGTTCTCCACGCCGAGGGTCTCGGGCACATCGATCTGGATGTTGCGTACGTGCTGGTTGCACCACACCGGCTCGAAGAGCCTGTTCGAGAAGCGCACCGCCAGAATGTTCTGCACGTCTTCCTTGCCCAGGAAGTGGTCGATGCGGAAGATCTGGTCCTCGGAGAACACCGAGTGCAGCAGGGCGTCGAGTTCCCTTGCCGATTCGAGGTCGGTGCCGAACGGCTTTTCGAGGATCACCTTCGATTCGTCGCCCGCCAGGCCGGCGGACCCGAGCCCGGTCACGATGCCCGACATCGCGAGCGGGGGTATCGACAGGTAGTGCAGCACCCGTGCCCCGGAACCGAGTTCACCCTTCGCCCCGTTTACCGCGGTCGACAACCCGCCCATGTCCTCTGCCGAGGACGACACGTAGCTCAGCCGCTGCACGAAGCGGTCCCACGAATCACCGTCCGGCTTGCTCCGCCCGTACTTGAGCACCGCATCGTGCGCGTGGGAACGGAAGTCCTCGTCGGGCATCGAGCGCCGCGATGTGCCCACGATCCGGAAGTCCTCCGGCATGAGGCCCACCTGGCTGAGGTGGTAGAAGCCAGGCAGCAGCTTGCGCGCCGCAAGGTCACCGGCCGCTCCGAACAACACGATCACGTGATTGGCCGGAGTTGGTTCTGTCGTATCGGGACTCATCGGAATCCGCCTCTCTGGTGGTCTCAGGTGGCTGGAGCTGCTGCACGGTCGGCCATGATCAAGGACTCCCCCGCCTCGACACGCCCCGCCGGGATGGACGTGTCGCCCGACAGCAGGGCACGCAGCGGGTCGACCTTCGTGTCCCCCGTGACCAGCCAGAGCAGCCTCTCGGCACGGGCAAGCCCGGGGTATGTGAGGGTCATGCGTCGCCGCCCCTGGTACTCACCCGCCGTGGGTGCGACCAGACGGTCCGTCACGTCCAGCACCGCGTCGCCGGGCACGAGCGAGGCCGTGTGACCGTCGGGCCCCAGACCGAGGTGCACCAGATCGAATCGATCCGGCAGCTCCGCTGCGTAGCTCGCGGCCGCGGCATCGGGGTCGGGAGCTTCGACGGGCATGGCCACGACTGCGGCCGGCGCTCCCGCGAGCGCCTCGTGGAGGTGGGCGAGGTTGCGGTCGGGATCATCGGCCGGAGCCATGCGCTCGTCAACCTGGTAGATCACCGACTGCTCCCATGGCATGTCCCGCTCTGCGAGAACCGCGAACATCGCCCAAGGCGTGTGGCCGCCGCTGACTGCGAAATGGAAACTGCCGTGATCGGCCACCGCCCGGGCTGCCCGGGCGACCACGTGCTCTGCGGCCGCGGTCGCCACGGCGGTCGCGTCGTCGTGCACATCGAGGCTGTGTCTCATGAGCACCGTTTCGTGGCGCGCTGCTTCACTGCCCCTGGGGTCACTGCCCGCCGCACCGGCTCAGCTCCCCTTGTCGGGCTTCTCGGCGTGGCCGCCGAACTGCCCGCGCATGGCGGAGAGCACCTTGCCGGTGAACGTACCGAGATCCCGCGACTCGAACCGCTCGTTGAGCGCAGCGGAGATCACACTGGCGGGCACGCCCTCCTCGATGCCGGCGATGACGGTCCAGCGTCCCTCCCCGGAATCGGACACCCGCCCTGCGTAGTCGGAGAGCTCAGGCGACTCCGCCAGCGCCGCGGCAGTCAGATCGACCAGCCAGGAACCGATGACCGAGCCCCGGCGCCACACCTCGGCCACCTCACCCACGTCGACCTCGTACTGGTAGAACTCCGGATCGCGCAGCGGCGTGGTCTCGGCGTCGACCTCCTGGGTGTGCAGTCCGGCATCCGCGTGCTTGATGATGCTCAGGCCCTCGGCGATCGCGGCCATCATCCCGTACTCCACGCCGTTGTGGACCATCTTCACGAAATGGCCTGCTCCGTTGGGCCCGCAGTGCAGATAGCCCTTCTGGGCGGTGCCGCCCTCCTTGCGCCCGGGTGTCGGATCCGCGTCGCCCTCACCCGGCGCTATCGTCGCCCAGATCGAGTCGAGGCGCTCCACAGCGGTGTCCTCACCGCCGATCATCAGGCAGTAGCCGCGCTCGAGACCCCACACCCCACCTGATGTGCCGCAGTCCACATAGTGGATACCCTTCGGCTTCAGCTGGGCCGCCCGGGCCAGGTCGTCGCGGTAGTAGGAGTTGCCACCGTCGATCACCACATCGTCGGCGTCGAGAAGCTGTGCCAGCTTGTCCACGGTTCCCTGCACGTAGCCGGCAGGCACCATGATCCACATCGCCCGCGGCACTTCCAGCGCTGCGACGAAGTCCTCGAGCGTGGTGGCGCCGACCGCACCCTCCTTCTCGAGTTCGGCGACGGCGTCCGCGTTGACGTCGTAGACCACGCAGCGGTGGCCGTCGCGCATCAGGCGGCGAACGAGGTTGGCGCCCATCCGGCCGAGGCCGATCATTCCGAGCTGCTGGGGGTTGTCGGTTGTCATTGGGGGTTCTCCGTGTGGGGTCGCATGTCTGGCTGGGATATCTGGCTACTTGAGCGAGCGGTACTTGCGGATGAGGGCATTTGTCGACGAGTCGTGGTCGAGATCGGGTTCGTCGGCCGAGATCAACTCGGGAGCGATCTGGTTGGCGAGCGCCTTGCCGAGCTCCACTCCCCACTGGTCGAAGGAGTCGATGCCCCACACGGTGCCCTGGGTGAACACGGAATGCTCGTAGAGGGCAACGAGGGTGCCGAGCCGGTACGGCGTCAGGACCTCCGCCAGGATCACGTTGGTCGGCCGGTTGCCCTCCATCACGCGGTGCGGCACGACGCTCTCGGGCGTTCCCTCGGCGCGCACCTCCTCGGGCGTCTTGCCGAAGGCGAGGGCCTGGGCCTGTGCGAACACGTTCGAACTGAGCAGGTCGTGGTGCTCGCCGAGTGGGTTGAGGGTCTTGCCGAACCCGATCAGGTCGACCGGGATCATGGTCGTGCCCTGGTGGATGAGCTGGTAGAAGCTGTGCTGGCCGTTGGTACCTGGCTCACCCCAGTACACGGCCCCGGTGTCGGCCTCCACGTGCTCGCCGGCGAGGGTCACGTGCTTGCCGTTGGACTCCATCGTGAGCTGCTGCAGGTAGGCCGGGAACCGCTTCAGGTACTGGTCATATGGCATCACGCCGACCGTCTGGGAGCCGAAGAAGTTGCGGTACCAGACAGCCAGCATTCCCATGAGCACCGGCAGGTTCGACTCGAACGGCTCGGTGCGGAAGTGCTCGTCCATCGCGTGGAAGCCGGCCAGCAACTCCGCGAAGGCGTCGGGGCCGATGGCGACCATGGTGGACAGCCCGATGGCGGAGTCCATCGAGTAGCGGCCACCCACCCAGTCCCAGAAACCGAACATGTTGTCGGTGTCGATGCCGAACTCCGAGACGCGCTCGGCGCTGGTGGACACAGCCACGAAGTGCTTCGCGACCACGCCGGAGTCGGGTGTGTCACCCCCGCCGAGCGCGTCGAGAACCCAGGCCCGCGCCGAGTGGGCGTTGGTCATCGTCTCGAGGGTCGAGAAGGTCTTGGAGGCGATGATGAACAGCGTCTCGGACGGATCCAGGTCGTGGGTCGCCTCCGCGAAGTCCGTGGAGTCGACATTGGAGACGAAGCGGACCGTGAGGTCGCGCTGGCTGTAGTGGCGCAGCGCCTCATAGGCCATCACGGGGCCGAGGTCCGAACCGCCGATGCCGACATTGACCACGTTGCGGATGGGCCTTCCGGTATGCCCCTTCCACTCACCCGACCGGACACTCGTGGCGAACGCGCCCATGCGGTCGAGCACTTCGTGCACTTCGGCGACCACGTCCGTGCCATCCACGGTCAGCTCGGCGTCGCGTGGCAGGCGCAGTGCCGTGTGCAGCACCGAGCGGTCCTCACTCACGTTGATGCGCTCACCGCGGAACATGGCGTCGATGTGGCCCCGCAGCCCGGACTGCTCGGCGAGTGCGACCAGGTGCGTCATCGTGTCCGCGGTCACCCTGTTCTTCGAGTAGTCGAGGTAGAGGCCGACCGCTTCGGCAACCATCGTCTCGCCGCGGGTGGGGTCCTCCGCGAACAGTTCCCTCAGGTGCCGCTGGGACAACGACTGGTGCTCGGAGGCCAGTGCACCCCAGGCCGGCCGGTCCGTGAGCCTCGCAGGCTGGTCGGCAGCCATCTCAGGCAACTGCCTTGCTCTGCTCTTCGATGCGGCCCATGAGGTCATGCCACGAATCGACGAATGCCTTGGCCCCGTCGCTCTGGAGTTGCGCTGCCAACGCCAGTACGTCGACGCCCGCCGCCTCGAACGCGGCGAGCTCATCGTCGCAGCCGCCTCCGCCGGGGTCCATGGGACCTTCGAGGCTGCCGTGGTCATGGAAAGCCTCGAGAGTCACGTCCGGCATCGTGTTGACGGTGTTGGGTGCTGCGAGGCCGGTCACGTACAGCGTGTCGGAGGCATCGGGGTCCTTGGTGCTGGTCGACGCCCACAGGAGCCGCTGGGGGCGGGCGCCTTCGCCCTCGAGGCGCTGCCAGCGATCAGAAGAGAGCACCTCGTGGTATGTGCGGTAGGTGAGGCCACCGACTGCCAGCGCGAGGCGGTCCTTCAGCTCGGCGGGCACCTTGTCGGCCACCGCCTTGTCCCAACGCGACATGAACACCGACGCCACGCTTGCAACGAACGGTGACTCGCCGGCCTCGATTCGGCGCTCGATGCCGGCCATGTAGGCCTCCGCCGCGGCACGGTACTGCGCGGCGTCGAACAGCAGCGTCACGTTGACCGGAACCCCGGCGGCGATCGTGTCGGTGATCGCCGGCAGCCCTTCGGGTGTGCCGGGAATCTTGATGAAGAGGTTGTCGCGCTGGGCGCGGGCATGCAGGTCCCGCGCGGCCGCGACGGTGGACGCCGTGTCGTATGCGAGCTCCGGTGACACCTCGAGCGACACGAAGCCGTCCACACCGTCGGTGGCGGAGTGCACGGGAGCGAACGCGTCGGCGGCCCGTCGCAGGTCTTCGATCGCCAACTCGAAGAACAGGTCCTCGCCCTCGACGCCGGCCGCTGACTTCTCGCGGATCGCGTCGTCGTACCACCCGCCCCCGATCGCCTTGTCGAAGATCGACGGGTTCGAAGTGAGGCCCGTGACCGAGTACTCGTCGATGTAGCGCTGGATCACGCCGTCGTCGAGCAGCTTGCGCGTGATGTTGTCCAGCCAGAGGCTCTGGCCCATCTCGTGGAGCTCTGCTGTGGGAGCTGGCATCGGTTGTCTCCTGTTGGGGTTGTGCAGCCAGCCGGTCAGCTGGTGGCAGTCGAAGGGATGCGGCTGGCCGCAATGGCCGCACCGACTATCCCCGCCTGGTTGAGGGACTGGGCCGGGACGATCTCGGTCTCGCCAGAGGTCTTCTCGAGCATGTGGTCGCTGTAGCGGTCGAACTTCTTGGACACGCCGCCGCCCACGATGATCAGCTCTGGTGACAGCAGCTTCTCGAGCAGTGCCATGTAGCGACCCACCCGGTGACCCCACCGCTTCCATGACAGGTCCTCGCGGTCACGCACCGAGCTCGCCGCGTACTGCTCGGCGTCCATGCCCTTCAGCTCGATGTGGCCCAGCTCGGTGTTGGGCACCAGCACACCGTCGGTGAACACGGCGGTGCCGATCCCGGTGCCAAGTGTGACGACGACCACCACGCCGTTGCGCCCCGAACCCGCTCCGAAGCGCATTTCGGCGATCCCGGCCGCGTCGGCGTCGTTCAGCACCGTGCAACTGGTTGACAGGGCTTCGGAGAACAGCGAGACGGCGTCGGTGCCGATCCACTCCGGGTCGATGTTGGCGGCGCTTCGGACCACGCCCCCGCGGACGACCGCTGGCACGGTGAGCCCGATCACGTCTGCGCCACCGAGGACATCGAGCAACCGCACCACGGTCTGTGCGACTGCATCGGGGGTCGCCGGGTGCGGCGTGTCGATCCGCTGCCGCTCCGACGCGAGCTCACCGTTGAGGAGGTCGACCAGTGCCGCCTTGCAGCCGGTGCCACCGATGTCCACCCCGACCATCCGACGGCCATCTGGCGGCGGATGCCATGCCGGAGGCCCGTCAGTCAGCGGACTCTTGGTGGGCGGATCAATCACCTGAACCAGCCTAGGAAGCCCCGAGGATGAAACGGTCGATCGCATGGGCGACGCCGTCGTCATCGTTGGACAGGGTCACATGGCGCGCTGCACGCTGGACATCGCGGCCGGCGTTGCCCATGGCGATTCCCAGTCCGCCCCTGGCGAACATCAGCACGTCGTTGGGCATGTCGCCGATCGTCGCGAACGACTCCGGAGCGATGTCATAGCGGTCGGCCAGGTATTGCAGGGCACCCCCCTTGTTGGCATCCGGATGGGTGACGTCGAGGTAGTACGGCTGCGACCGAGCCGCCGACACCTCCGAGCCGAACTTCTCGCGGGCGGCCGCTTCGGCCCGGGCAACGGCATCGTGGTCCTCTCCGACACCCACGACCTTGGCCACCGAGTCGATCCCGCTGAACGACGCGACCTGTGTGGGTTGGAACTGCACCGTCGAGGCCTCGACGTCGACGTGGTACCCGTCCGAGTCGAGTACGAACCAGTCGGCGCCGGAGTACACCCACGCATCGAGCCCGAAGGAGTCGATGAGCTCGATGATGCCCGGCACGAAGGCGTCCTCGATCACGCGTGTCTCGATCGGCTCCAGCTGTGGGGTCACGAACTCGCCGCCGTTGAACGCAGCCATCGGCGTGACCAGGGCAAGGGGTTCGACGAGCATCTCCATGCCCTTGGGGGGCCTGCCACTCGTGACGGCAAAGTGGATTCCCGCGTCGCGGAGTCGACCGATCGCGGCCACGGTGGCGTCGCTCAACGACTTGTCGCTGCGCACGAGCGTGCCGTCGACGTCGGACAGCAGGAAACGGATCTCGGGGTCGGCACCCATCGGGCTCCTCTGGGGGTGAAGGCGCTCCAGTCTGGGGGTGAAGGCGCTCCAGTCGTCCAACGTAGCCACCAAACCCGCAGAAGCGCGCTCGGATCGCCCGTGCCGCCGGTAGCTTGGCTGCATGGCAAGCGAGCCCCCCACCACTGCGCGGCCCAAGGTGCTCATCCTCGGAGCCGGTTTCGCCGGCCTCGGCGCAGCCCGGAAGCTACACAAGGCACCGGTTGACGTGGTGCTGGTGGACCGGCACGACTACCACACCTTCCAGCCACTGCTCTACCAGGTGGCAACCGACGTCCTCGACCCCGAGACGGTCGGCCACCCCGTGCGCGAGTACGTCGACCACCAGCCCAACCTGCGGTTCGTCACGGCCTCGGTCGAGACCATCGACACCAGCTCCAGAATCGTCACCTTCAGCGACTGGGAAGACCAGGCATACGACCTGCTCGTGGTCGGGCTCGGCGCCCAGGCGAACTTCTTCGGCACCGAGGGAGCCGCCGAACACGCATTCCCCCTCTACACGCTCAGCGACTCGCTACGACTCAAGAACCATGTGCTGAACCTGTTCGAGCAAGCCGTGAAGATGGATCCGACCCAGGCGGCGTCGCACCTCGACATGGTGATCGTGGGTGGCGGGCCGACCGGGGTGGAGACCGCAGGAGCGATGGCGGACCTGCTGTACACGACGTTCGCCCGCGACGCCCCCCGGTTCCCGATCGGCAACGCGAAGATCACGCTCGTGGAGCACGGCGACCGCCTGCTCAAGATGTTCGACGAGGGCATGAGCGCCTACACAAGGGATGCCCTCGAGGAGCGCGGGGTGACGATCCGGCTCGGCGAGGCGGTCAAGTCGATCGGCACCGATGCAGTCACCCTCGGCTCCGGCGAGGTGATCCCTGCCAACACCACCGTGTGGGGTGCGGGCCTCAAGGCCAGCCCACTCTCATCACAGCTGACCGACGACCTGCAGCACGGCCGGGTGCCCGTGGGACCGCTGCTCAACCTCGCCGACCACCCGGAGGTGTTCGTGGCGGGCGACCTCGCGTGGATCACCGATGCCAAGACCGGCGAGGTTCTGCCCCAGCTTGGCTCCGTGGCATTGCAGGCCGGCGAGCACATCGGCAAGACCATCGACCGCCAGTTGCGCAAGCACAAGGACCCCGAGCCGTTTCACTACATCGACAAGGGCACCATGGCCACCATCGGCCGCGGCGCCGCAGTGGCGGTGGTGCCTCCTGACATGCATCTCACGGGCAAGCCTGCCTTCCTCGCGTGGGGCGCGGTGCACCTCGCGCTCCTCAACGGTGCCGACAGCAAGTCCTCGGCACTCACCAACTGGTTCTGGACCTGGATGCGCCACGACCGCCCGTCGCGGGTGTTGATACACCCCGACGAAGAAGACTGAGCCACAGGAGCGCCATGGCCGCAAGGATCGAGGACTACGCCCTCATCGGCGACACCCGCACGGTGGCGCTCGTGTGCAAGGAAGGGTCGATCGACTGGTTCTGCGCGCCGAGGATCGACTCCCCGGCAGCCTTCGCCGCGCTGTTGGGAGAGGCCAGGCACGGACGCTGGTACATCGCAGCGGCTGACGACGCCGTGGTGACCCGTCGCTACCTGGGTGACAGCCTCGTGCTGGAGACACTGCACGAGACGCCGACCGGCAGGTTCAGCGTGATCGACTTCATGCCTCCCGAACACGAACGGCCGTCCATCCACCGCATCGTGGAGTGCCTCGAGGGAACGGTGAAGGTCCAGATGGAGCTCATCGTGCGCTTCGACTACGGCTCCATCGTGCCGTGGGTGGAGTCGACAGGCGACGGCCTGCGCATGGTGGCCGGACCGGACGCCCTGCGCTTCCACTCCCCGGTGCCACTGGAAGGCCGCGGTCCCACCACGATCGCCGAGTTCGAACTGTCGGAGGGCAGTCGCCGCAGCTTCTCTCTCACCTGGTACGACTCGGCGGGCCAGGAGCCCTACCCACTCGACAGCCTCGGTGCGCTGGAGGGGGCGAAGGCGTGGTGGCACGACTGGGTGTCGCGGTGCACATACGAAGGCGGATGGCGCGACGAGGTCGTGCGCTCGCTCATTACGCTCAAGGCCCTCACCTACGCACCGAGCGGCGCCGTGTGCGCCGCCGCCACGACCTCGCTGCCAGAGGAGATCGGCGGGGTTCGCAACTGGGACTACCGATACTCCTGGCTACGCGACGCAACCCTCACCCTGCAGGCCTTCCTGGTCTCCGGCTATCACACCGAGGCGTCCGCGTGGGCCCAGTGGCTGCGCCGTGCGGTGGCCGGAAGCCCGGGGGACTTCCAGATCATGTACGGCGTACGCGGCAGGCGGCGCCTGACCGAGCTGGAGCTCGACTGGCTTCCGGGATACGAGGGGTCGGCTCCCGTGCGGATCGGCAACGAGGCCTCCACCCAGTTCCAGCTGGACGTGTTCGGCGAGGTGATGGACGCCGCCCTCATGGGGAGCATGGGTGGACTCTCACCCGGCGACTCCAGCGCAGCTGACGTCGGACTCGCCCTGCTCGCCGCACTGGAGAAGGTCTGGGACGACCCCGACGACGGCATCTGGGAGGTGCGCGGGCCGCGGCGGCACTTCACCCACTCGAAGGTCATGGCGTGGGTGGCGTTCGACCGTGCGGTGAAGCTGCACGACAAGGGTGGCCTGCGCGGCGGCGACGTGCTGCGCTGGAAGGAACTGCGCGACACGGTTCACCAGCAGGTGTGCGAGAAGGGCTGGAACGACGACGTCGGCGCCTTCACCCAGTACTACGGGTCCACCACCCTCGACGCGAGCCTGTTGATGATGGCCATCGTGGGGTTCCTGCCGGCGGATGACCCGCGCATCGTCTCCACGGTGGAGGCCATCCAGCGAGACCTGATGGTCGAGGGTTTCGTGAAGCGGTACCAGACCGGTGCTGACAATGCGGACGGGCTGCCGGGGGCCGAAGGCGCGTTCCTTCTCACCACCTTCTGGCTCGCCGACAACCTCGCCCTCATGGGCCGCACCGACGAGGCGACCGAGGTGTTCGAGCGCCTGCGCGGGCTGCGCAACGACGTGGGGCTGCTGTCAGAGGAGTACGACCCGACCGAGGGCCGGATGCTCGGCAACTTCCCCCAGGCCTTCTCACACATCGGCCTCATCCACACCGCGGCGAACCTCTCCCCCGAGGGCGCATCCCCGTGTGAGGACCGCTCCGCGGGTAGCGGCCAGGGCGACTAGCCAGAGTGACTGGGCGAGTCGCTCTGGTCAGAAGTCGCCTTGCCGTGACCCCGGAATTCATCCATGGACACGTTGACCCCGAGAAGGTCCATGAACGCGTCGAAGGCCCTCGCGGGCAGCAGCCGGAACACGCCCAGGGCGTAGAGGATCGGGGGGATGTGGAGCCGGGCGCGGTCACGTTCGATGGCCCGCACCATCTTCGCCACCACCTTTTCCTCGGGCAGGATGGGCAACAGCAGGGGGAACCGGGAGCGCACTCCGTCGAACATGCCGGTGTCGATGTAGTACGGACACACGACAGTGGTTCGGATCCCCGGGGCCCGGTGGGACAGTTCGACACGTAGCGACTCGTCGAAGCCCACGGCCGCGTGCTTCGACGATGCGTAGTCGGTCAGCTGCGACACCCCGATCAGCCCGGACGCTGAAGCAACGGTGACCACGTGGCCTCGGTTGCGCCGGATCATCGCCGGCAGGAATGCCTTGGTGGTCCAGAAGTTGGACAGCGTGTTGACCCGGAACGTGCGCTCGATCTCGGCGCTGGAGAGGTCTTCGATCGACTTGCCGCTGACGATGCCGGCGTTGTTCACCAGTACGTCCACCGATCCGACCTGGGCCAGCACCTGGTCTGCGGCTGCGGTGACGGCTGCGGACTCGCCGACGTCGACAACCGATGTGAGCGGGTCGACCCCGATCGTGGCCAACTCTGCGGCAACCCGCTCGAGAGCCTCCGCAGATATGTCCCACAGGACGGGCCTGCCGCCGCGCCGCGCCACCTCGTGGGCGAGCAGGCGGCCGATGCCGGCGCCGGCACCCGTGATGAGGACGTTCGAACCCGACAGGCGCGTCATGCCCGAAGCCTGCCCGCGCTCCCCGCTCGACGCAAGGAGTGACCTACAGGTCCGGAGCCGGGCCGGTGCCGAAGGTGAACTCCGTGACCGCCCGGTACTCCTCGTCGGGATCGAGGCGGACCGAGCCGAGTTGGGGCCGGTTGGGCGAGTCGGGGAACGCCTGGGTTTCCAGCGACACCGCCCCGTGGACGGAAAACGGCGGGCCCAGGTTGTTTCCGGTGTAGAGCTGGACGCCGCGCTGGTCGGTGTCGACCTTCATCCAGCGCCCGCTCCCGGGAGCCTCCAACACCGCTGTGGGGCGCAGCTCACAGGTCTCACCCCTCACGGCGAAGCAGTGGTCGAATCCACCTCCGGACTGGTCCGCTCCGAGCTCCTGCATCACAGGTCCGAGCGTGGTCGGGCTGCGGAGGTCGAAGGGAGTGCCCTCGACGGGCACCAGGCCCCCGGTGGGAATCCCCTGGTCGTCGACGGGCAGGACCTCGTCTGCTGCCAGGGTCACCACGTGGTCGTGGCAGGTGCCACCACCGGCGAGGTTCCAGTACCCGTGGTTGGTCATGGCCACCACGGTGGGGGCATCGGTCGTGGCGGCATACTCGATGCGCAACAGCGGTCCGTCGAGCGTGAAGGTGGCGGTGGCGGTCACCCGGCCGGGGAACCCCATGTCACCGTCGGGACTCGCGAACCCGAAAGTGGCCGTGCCGCCATCGTCGCCACCGGTGGCGTCGAGTACCTCCCAGGCGTGGCGGTCCCATCCGTACCTGCCCCCGTGCAGCGTATTGGGACCGTTGTTGGCATCCAGCTTCCACGCGGTGCCGTCGAGCTCGAAGGCGGCATCCGCGATCCGGTTCGCATACCGGCCGATGCTGGATCCCAGGTGAGGGTTGAGCGCGGGATCGGCATACGAGTCGACATCGCCGAAGCCCAGGTGCACGGCGTGAGAGGTGCGTTTGCTGCCGCGCATCTCGACCGATGCGATGGCGGCGCCGAGACCGAGGAGTCGCACGCTCAACTCGTTGCTGTTCAGCGACACCCACTTCACATCGGCTCCCTCATCACGGGAGCCGGCGGGGAGCCGACCGGCGTCGGTCACGCGGATCAACGCGGGACCTCCGCGCAAGTGCCGAACTGGCCGTTCTCGAGCGAGCTGTGCGCTGCCCTGAGCGGGCGGGGCACTACGCGCATCGAGCCCCTGAACGGGTCACTGATGGCCACGACCAGCGCGAGGTCGAGGGCGACCGTCACCACGAGGCCCCCCACAATGGCCGCCACCCAGCTGTCGAGGTTGACCGCGAGCGAGACCGCACCCAGGCAGACCACCACGCCAGACACGAACGACAGCAGGAACAACGGCGCCGGCAGGCCGTGACCAGCGAGATTGAGCCGGTCGCGCCGGCCGGTGGCAACTTCGGTGGCCGCCGAGGCCAGCTCGGCCGACACTGCCTCGGAAACCTCCGGCTGGCACGCCAGGTCACGCACCTCGCGCTGAAGGTCCATGAGTTTGTCGACCGTCGGAGGATGGCCGCGGTGGTCGTGCGCGAGGGTCGACCACTCGTGGCGCAACACCGAGTCGAGGTAGGCGAGCTGGCGACCGCGGATGGTCTCGCCCTGGAATCCCCGGGCCCCCGATGCGAGCGCAAGCCTCACGCTCGCATCGGCTTCGGCGCCGATGATGTGCTCAGCGTCGCGGCTGCGGTTCCACTGGTTGGTGATCACGAAGGCTGTGAGCAACGCGAAGAGGGTGCCGATAGCCGGCATGAGGCGCCCGGCCACGATCGCCAGATCCTCCTGCTCCTCGGTGGTCGTGAGTGTCCGCAACAGGATGCCCACCGCCACCGACCAGCCGATGAACCAGATCAGGAACCCGGCAAACACCGGCGCCGACCCGGCGCCGGCCATCGCATCGAGGCGCCGTTCGAAGGCTCGCCAGAGCCACCAGGTCTCGCGCGTGTGCACCTCGCTACAACCCAGGGCTCGACTGGATCAGGCCGCCGTCGGCCATCACGGTCATCGCCGTCAGATACGTGGAGCGCGGGCCGGCGAGGTACGCGACCACGTCACCGATCTCCGACGGGTCCGCCAAGCGTCCGAGCGGGATCGCAGCGTCGAGCTCGGCGAGCTTGTCGGGGTCGGCCATGGTCTCGGCGTTGATCGGAGTGGCCACCGCACCCGGCCCGACCCCGACCACGTTGATGCCGTGCTGCGCCAGCTCGACTCCGGCGGTGCGGGTGAGCATGCGCATCCCGCCCTTGGACAGGCAGTACGCCGTGTTGCCCGTCATGGGCCAGTCCTCGTGCACCGAGGACACGTTGATGACCCGCCCGCCGTTGCCCTGGGCGATCATCTGTTTCGCAGCCACCTGGGTGCCGAAGAAGGCACTCTTGAGATTGACCTCCATCACCTTGTCGTAGGCGTCCTCGGTGGTGTCGAGCACGGAGGTCCGCGTCTCGATGCCTGCGTTGTTGACCCATATATCGAGCCTGCCGAAAGACTCGACCGCTGCATCGGCAAGCTTCTGCAGGTCGCCCACCTTCGACACGTCCGCCTGGAGGTCCACTGCCCTGTCCCCCAGTGCGGCCACGTCACGCTCCACCTGGTCGGCCGCGTCGGGATGCGAGTGGTAATCGATCACCACGTTGGCACCCTCGGCAGCCAAGGCGAGCACTGCCGCCTTGCCGATGCCCGAGCTGCCGCCCGTGACAACCGCTACCTTGCCGGCGAGCGGCTGGTTGCGGTCGACATCGGGCAATGGGTCGGTCTTGCTGGAGCTCTGGTGTGGATCTGCCATCGGCGCTGCCTCCGGGGTCGTCACTCGTGCCCCGCACCGTACAGAGTCCGCCGCCCACAGCGACGGCTCGGTCCGACCGATTGGGCAAGGGCGCCGTTAGGCTTTGCCGCGACGTCACGACGGAGGTCTCCGTGTCGACAGAACTGCTGCACCGGATCCAGTTCGCCCTCACCATAAGCTTCCACTTCCTGTTCCCGCCGATGTCACTCGGACTCGGGCTGATCCTCGTCATCCTCGGCGTGAAGTCGGTGCGTACGAACAACCCCAAGTGGCGCCAGCTCTCGCTGTTCTGGGTGAAGATCTACGGCCTCATCTTCGCCATGGGCATCGCGACGGGCATCGTGCAGGAGTTCGAGTTCGGCACCAACTGGTCCGAATACTCCAGGTTCGTGGGCAACGTGTTCGGCAGCCTGCTCGCGGCCGAGGGCATCTTCGCCTTCATGCTCGAGGGCGGATTCCTAGGCCTGATGCTCTTCGGTGGGGCGCGCCTCGGCAACCGGCTGTGGTTGTTCGCCACCACGATGGTCGTGGCCGGGGCAACCTTCTCCGCGTTGTGGATAGTCATGGCCAACTCCTGGATGCAGTCCCCTGCGGGCTACGAGGTACGTGACGAGGGCAACGGACCGCAGGCGTTCATGACCGACTTCGTCGACGTCGTGTTCACGCCCACGTTCATCCCCCGGATCCTGCATGTGCTGGCAGCTTCGTGGATGGTCGGGGCGGCGCTAGTGATGAGCGTCGGCGCCTGGTACCTGCTGAAGAAGATCCACGTGGACCTCGCCAAGACCATGATCCGTGTGGCACTGCCGATCTTCGCCATCATGGCCGTACTACAGGTGTTCGTGTTCGGGGCCAACCAGGCGGTGGCGGTCACCGAGAACCAGCCCGAGAAGCTGGCTGCGATGGAGGGGCTCTACCGGACCGAGGACTGTGCCCCGATGTTCATCGTGGGATGGACCGACCAGCACAGCGAGGAGACGAAGGGGATCTCGATGCCCTGCATGCTCAGCTTCCTTGCGACGCAGGACTTCCAGGGCGAGGTCCAGGGCCTCGAGGCCTTTCCGGAGGACGACTGGGCGCCCGTCAACCTCGTGTTCCAGGTGTACCACCTGATGATCGACCTCGGGATGGTGTTCCTGCTCATCTCGGCGGTCGCGGTCGGCATGTGGATCTGGAAGCGCAAGGTGTTCGAGAAACGCTGGATGCTGTGGGTGCTGGTCTCCACCATCCTGCTCACCCAGCTCGCGACCCAGGCCGGTTGGTGGACCGCCGAGTTCGGCCGCCAGCCCTGGGTCGTCTGGCAGGTGTTGCGCACCGAGGGCGCGGAATCGCCGCTCGTCTCCTCGGCACAGGTCTGGTTCTCGATATCTATGTTCGTGGTGCTCTACGCGCTGCTGCTCGGGCTGTTCCTTTACCTCATGGACCGCAAGATCAAGGCCGGGCCACCGGAGCCACCCGACGACGACGAGGTCGAGTCGCTCCCCGATTCCTTCGCAGAAGTGTTCCGCCGCCGTTCCCGCGTTTCGTCGGGATCCTGAGGAGGTATCGGCATGTGGCTCAACACCACCTGGTTCGTCCTCTACGTCGTGATCATCACCGGGTACGTGATCCTCGACGGATTCGACCTGGGCGTCGGCATCCTGTCGCCCTGGCTGTGCAAGGACGACCGCGAGCACCGGATCGTGCTCAACAGCATCGGTCCCATCTGGGATGGCAACGAGGTGTGGCTCGTACTCGGAGGCGGAGCCCTGTTCGCAGCATTCCCGTTCGTTTACGCATCGCTGTTCTCGGGCTTCTACACGGCGATGATGCTCGTTCTGCTGGTGCTGATCCTGCGGACCGTGGCGATCGAGTTCCGATCCAAGCGCGAGAGCAGCCGTTGGCGCACCACCTGGGACTGGTTCTTCTTCGGTTCGTCGCTCGGCATCGCGCTGTTGCTCGGCGTGGCGCTTGGCAACGTGATCCGCGGCGTGAAGCTCGACAGTGACGGCAACATCGCGGTCGACCTGATCGACCTGCTCAACCCCTACTCGCTCCTGGTGGGCATCACCGGCGTTGTGATGCTCAGCCTCCACGGCGCGTTCTTCCTCACACAGAAGGTCGAGGGCGACCTGCTGGAGCGTGTGAGGCGGCAGATCCCCCGCCTCGGGGCCAGCTTCTTCGTACTCGGAACGACCCTGGTCATCTGGACGTTCAACCTGGAATCCCGGATCGTCGACAACTTCCGTGACCGCCCGTGGACCGTGGCGTTCCCCGTGCTGGCGCTGGGCGCCACGCTCGCGGCATGGCGACTGGTGGAGAACCGCGCCTACCTGAGCGGCTTCGTCGCCTCGGCGGTGACGATCGCGATGCTCATGGCGTCGGTCGCAGCAGGCCTATACCCGGTGATGCTGCCTTCGTCGATCAGTGCAGCCAATGACCTCACGATCCACAACGCAGCGGCCGCCCAGAACACGCTCACGGTCATGTTCGTCATGGCGATCATCGGCATGCCATTCGTGCTGCTCTACACAGTCGGGATCTACTACTTCTTCCGCGGCAAGGTCGTCCTCGACGAAGAGAGCTACTGAGCTGATTGCGTTGAGCGGGGGGACCGAAGGCCCGGGAGCCACACAGCGCAACGCCGCCGGTCGACTGCTGGCGAGCCAGCCACGCGCCGCCCTGTTGTCCGTGGCCGGCCTCGCGGCTGCCGGGCTCGCCGGGGCCGCGCTGCTGGCATGGCTGGTGCTCCTCGCCGAAGTGGTGGACCGCGCCTTTGTGGATGGCGACCGTCTCGGCGACCTGAGGGGTCCGCTCGTCGCCATGGCCGCGCTGCTGATCGTGCGTGCAGCGGCCGGCTGGGCCGGCACGGTGCTCGCCGCGAAGTCATCGGCGGCCTCGCGTACCCTGCTGCGCAGCCGGCTCACCGCATCGGTCATCACCGGTGACCCGAGGCGGCTTGGCGGAGCCCGCACAGGACGGGTCAGCGGTGCGCTGACCGAGGGGGTGGAGGCGGTCGGGGACTGGGTGTCGGGCTACCTGCCGGCCATGGCCATGACTGTGGTCGTGCCGGCCATGGCGTTCGTCGCCGTGTTGCTGCTCGACTGGCCGAGCACGCTGATCCTCGCCTTCACGGGACCGATGCTGGTGCTGCTGCTGGCGGTCATCGGCCGCCGCACCGCGGAGCTGACGCGGCGGCGTTTCGACGAGCTCGGATGGCTGCGGGGCTTCTACCTCGACATGCTGCGCGGCCTTGGCACCCTCAAGGCCTTCGGCCGCAGCAGCGATGGCGCCGAGATGATCGAGCAGACGAGCCGTCGATTCGGGGACACCACGATGGAGGTACTCCGAACCGCGTTCCAGACCTCGCTGGTCATGGAATGGGCTTCGACCGCCGCCACGGCGCTCGTGGCGGTCGAGGTGAGTTTCCGGCTGATCAGGGGTGACATCACCTTCGGTACCGCGCTGGCGGTGCTCGTGGTGACCCCGGAGTTCTTCACGCCCTTCCGCCGCCTGTCCACCGAGTACCACGTGGGCCGTACCGGCGATGCCGCAGCCGAGGAGATCTCCGAGCTCCTCGGCGAGGCCCAGGTCGACCTGACCGGGCCGCGCACGGCAGCGCCGGTGTCGTCGGCCGACCACGCCGGACCACCGCGCATAGAGGTGCGTTCCCTGCACTACCGGTACCCGGGAGCCGAGAAGGACGCCTTGGACGGGGTCGACCTGTCGCTCGAGCCAGGTGAGGTCGTGGCCGTGGTCGGCCCCAGCGGGGCGGGCAAGTCGACACTGGCATCGGTGCTGTTGCGCTTCGTCGAGCCGACCTCGGGCGAGGCGCTGGTCGACGGACAACCACTCTCGGGCATCGATGCGACGCAATGGCGCCGACGACTCGCCTGGGTGCCCCAGGCGCCAACGATGCTCGCAGGCACGGTCGCCGACAACATCGCACTGGGCGCACCGGGGGCCGACCGCGCGCAGATCGAGCGAGCGGCCCAAGCTGCTGGAGCCGACGAGTTCATCGCGGCGCTTCCGGATGGCTACGACACGGTGCTCGGGGAACGTGGGCTGCGCCTGAGCGGTGGGCAGCGCCAGCGGATCGCCATCGCCCGGGCGACCATCGTGGACGCACCGCTGATCGTCTTCGATGAGTTCACGGCGCACCTCGACAGCGAGACCGAGGCTGCGGTGCTCGATGCGGCGCGGAAGCTCTGGCGGGGCCGCACCGTCATAGTGATTGCACACCGCGAAGCCACGATCGCGGCCGCCGACCGGGTAGTGACCTTGCGCAAGGGTGCCGTGTCGGCTGGCCGCGCCGGAGGCGGGCCGTGACCGCGCCGGCGGTTTCTGTTCGGCGGCTGGCGGAGCTGACCGCGTCACAGCGCTGGTGGACACTCGCCACCGCCGTGCTCGGCACCGTCACCCTGTGCTCGGGCATCGGGTTGGTCGCGTTGGCGGCGTGGCTGATCTCCAAAGCTGCATTGGTCGACTCGACCGCGGCCCTGGCCCTTGCCATCACCGGCGTCAGGTTCTTCGCCGTCACGCGGGCTGCGTTCCGATACCTCGAGCGATACGTCGGCCACCTGGCCACCTTCCGGACTCTCACTGCGCTGCGGGCGCAGTTCTTCGCGGCGGTCGAACCGCTGGCACCGGCCAGGCTGGCCCAACGCCGCACCGGCGACCTGCTGGCCCGCATCATCGGTGACATCGACTCGGTCGGGGACTTCCCGCTGCGGGTGGCCGTGCCGATGATCGCCGCCGCACTGACATCGGTGGTTGCAGCAGTCGTGCTCGGTTCGTTCAGCTGGGTACTCGGAGCCATCGTGGCCGGTTACCTCCTGCTGGTCGGACTGGTGGTTCCGGCAGGCGCCCGCTTCATCGGGCGATCCGCCTCCGAAGCGGTCGCCCAGGTGGAGGCCGACATGGAGGCAGAGGCCGTGGAGTCGGTAGCGGCGGCGCCGGAGCTGGTGGCGTTCGGCCGCGAGGATCGCCTCACCGAGACGTTGGGGAGGCTCCACGATCGCCGCTGCCAACTCGACCGGCGACTCGGGCATCTTCACGGGGCGGCGGGAGCGTTGGTGGCCGTGCTCGTGGGCATGTCCGCGATGACGTTGTTCGCCGTGGCGCTGCCGATGCTGGACGACGGGCGACTCGCCGGCGTCGAACTCGCTGTCATGCCACTGGTGGCGCTGGCCGCATTCGAGGCTGTGGCACCGCTCGCAGCCGCGATGGACAGCCTGGGGCGGGCCCGCGGATCAGCCGGACGACTCGATGACCTGCTGTGCTCCGAGCCAGAGGTCGACCCCCACGCGGGCGATGCCGCGGCACCGACGGGGCCGGTCGCCCTCGCGATCTCGGGCCTCTCCTACAGCTACCCGGGTGACCCGGGAACAGTCATCGACGGCCTGGACGCTGTGATTCCCGCAGGGGCGCGGGCTGCTGTGGTGGGCGCCAGCGGGACAGGCAAGTCCACGCTGTTGAGCCTGCTGCTGCGCTTCCGCGACTACCACTGCGGGTCGATCACAATCGGTGGTACCGAGTTGGCGGACCTCCGCGCCGACAATGCCCGGAAGCTGGTGGCCACCGTGGAACAGCACGACCACCTGTTCGACACGTCGGTGCGCGACAACCTCTTGCTGGCCGACCAGGACGCCGACGACGACCGGGTCCGCAAAGCGCTGGGCGCGGCGGACGCGCTCGAGTTCGTGGAGGCGATGCCGGCCGGGCTCGACGAACGGGTCGGAGAGGATGGCAGCCGACTCAGCGGTGGGGAGCGCCAACGCCTGATGATCGCCCGTGCACTGCTGGCCGAGGCCCCGATCCTGGTACTCGACGAGGCCACCGCCCACCTCGATGCCGACACCGAGGCGCGGGTACTCGAGGGCGTGCACCGGTGGCAGGGCGGGCGCACAGTGGTTCTCATGTCGCACAGCGACCGTGCGACCGACGGTGTCGACGTGGTCGTGCGGCTGGACTGAGCGGGTGGGGCGTCAGCCGTCGACCGGCTCCCCATCGCGCACCACCCATGCGTTGAGCACCGGGTCATCGAGGCGCCGCCGACGGGTGGGCGCAGCGGGCGGTGCACCCTCCAGCACCTCGGCACCGTCGGGTGTGTACTGCACGATGTAGGACTTGCGGACATCGTCGGTTCGATTCACACCTGTGGTGTGGGGCGTGAGCGAGGAGAACACCACAACGTCGCCCGCCGGGACCGGGACCTCCACTGCACCGCTTTCGTCACCCCAGCACTCCTGGCCGAACTCGGTGCTGCGGTGCACGAGCGTGCCTTCGCGGTGCACACCCGGCGCCACCCTGACACAGCCGTTGTCGCGGGTCGCATCGGTGATCGCGATCCAGCAGGTCAGGTACGCCTGTGGCTCCACGTAGGTGTAGCCGTTGTCCTGGTGCCAGAGCACGGGCGCCACCGACCGGGGTTGCTTGTAGACCGCCTGCTCCCAGTAGAGGCGCACATCGGGGCCGACCAAATCAGCGCAGACCCCGGCGAGCGTGCGATGGCGGCACGTGTCGATCAGCACGCCCGTGGCACCCACCTGGTTCGGGGTGACGAGTTGGGTGTCCACACCGGCGACCGAGATCCGCCCGTCGGGGAGCTGGGCCAACAACTCCGCCACGCGTTCGTTGCCGGGTTCGAGCGCCTCGTCCAGCTCGGCCAGCTCTGTGGCGGAGAACACATTCTCCATGACGAAGAACCCGTCGTGCTGGAATGCCTCGGCCTGTTCCACGGTGATCGTCCGGGGCTCGCGGGGAGGACGCCACTGCATGTCGGAGTTCCACGGATGCCGCTCGCACGACATCGGATCGGAGGCTGCGGTGTCCCGGGTCTCTTCCACACCCGGCAAGTTAGCGCTGTGTGGCGCCCGCGCCCGGTGGTTGTTCGCCGGAGCGGACCCTGGTCAACTCGAGTACCAGCGCGACCGCGACCGTGGCCACCGGGATCAACAGCAGCACTGGCCCGACCCGGTCGATGGCCGCTGCGATCGCTCCCGCGATCGCGCCCACGACGTAGAGCACGACGACGCCGCCGATGATCCCGAGCACGGCTTCGTCGCCATCCTCACGCCGTGGCGTGCCGAGTCTGCCGAGCCGCTCACCGATGGAGGTCACGTTGCCGGTTCCGCCCGTGGTGAGTACCGAAACGCCGCGTACCTTTCGAAGCGCCATGCCCTGTAGACCCATGGCGAGCGACGTGGTTGCGATCATCAGGATCACCGGGAGGTCGACCTGCCTGCTGACCTGCTGGCCGCGACCGAGGATCGCTGCTGTAACAATCAGTGTGACCAGCACCGCGACCTCGGCGCCGAGCGCCCTCAGGAACCTGGGGCGACCCCCTTGGCGCTTGTGGTCAAAGGCAGCGGTGCCCACACCGGCCCCGACGATGTACGCGGCGAGCGCTATCAGCGAGGCCGAGGCCTCGACCCAGTGGCCCTTGCCGATCGCCACCCCGGCGAAGATCAGGTTGCCGGACTGGTTGGCGGTGAAGACCGGGAAAATCCGCAGGTACACGAACGCGTCCACGAATCCCGAAGCCGCAGCGAGAAGCACCGCAACCGTTTCCGGGCGGCGGACAGGCATGACCATCGCACCAGTGTCGCCACTGCCGTGAGCTCGGAGGTGGACCTGGGGTGAACCGGCTCAGCGGTGGATGAACGAGGGCTCCGAATGGTCCCAGTCGGCCAGGAGGGATCGAATCGCAGTGAGCAGGATCAGCGGCTCATCCAGCATGGCGTGGTGACCCGCCTCGGGAATCTCGATGATCGGCGTCACCTTGCCCATGGCCTCGTACATGGAAGCGCCGATGTCTTCTGTGACCAGCCCGTTCTCCGAGCGCAGCAATGCCAGCCGGCAGCGGATCGCCGCGAGGTAGGGCAGCGCTATGCCCCGCATGCCGCCCGCGAACTGTTCGAAGATCGTGCGGTCGAACTTCCACTGCCAGCCGCCTTCGACCTGCTTGAGGGAGCGGCGGGCCACGTGGTCGAGCACGTAGCCGAGGTAGTGCTCCTGTGGGGGCACGGTGCGGAACCGTGAGATCGCCTGGTCCCGCTCCGGGTACACCCGGGGCCGGCCGAACGCCTGTTTGAGCATGTAGCTGCGGGTCTCCGGGTCGGGTTCGGTCACAGGCGAGTCGCACACGATCACTCCCGCCAGCCGGTCTCCATGCATGGCGGCGGTTCCGATCGTGACGAACCCACCCATCGAGTGGCCCACCACGACCGGTGGGCCCAGGATCCCCCCTGCGTCAGCGACCGCCATCACCTCGTCGGTCCACTGCTCGAGTGAATACTCCTGGCGATGCCCGCTGTCGCCGTGGCCCGACAGGTCGACGGCCAACACCCTGAAGTCACGGGCGAACGACGCTGCAACATGGGTCCACCAATGCGCGTGCGCACCGCCGCCGTGAACGAACACGAGGCCGCGCCTGCCCGGCTCACCCCACGCACAGAAGTGCACCTGCACGCCACCGACCGCGGTGAACCCGTCCTCGAATGGCACCTGAAGCGCCCGGCGGAACCAGGCCGGTGACGATTCGTGGGCCGGGAGCTGCCGGCCCGGCCGGGTTCCGGATTCGGTCATCAACCGAGTCAACCAGCTTGCTCCGCGGTCGACAAAGGCACCGCCGGAGCGGGTGTGCGCAGCGGCTCGGGAGGGGCCGGGGCGCCTGAGTCCCGGGCCTCGGCAGGGGCGCGTACCGGCACGACGATCTGGCTGTACTCGATGATGCGACGGACCACGTCGGCTTGGTGCCGCACGAACTCGATCCCCCATGAACCCCGTCCCGGGCGCGGCGAAGCCCCGGACCGTCAGCTCAGCTTCTGGCTGACCTCGGCGCCGAGCTCGGCCTCGAGCTCTGCGGAGACCTCCGCTCCGGTGGGTCGCTCGCCGGGCACGTGCTCGTAGGCGCTGTGCACCGCGTCGAGGAAGTGCGCCGTGGCCTCGATGACCGCGTTGGCCCGGATCGAGGCGAAGGTCTCGAACGCATGCTGGGCACCGTGCAGTTCGACGTAGTACACCGGCGCCTCGGACACCGCCCGCAGGTCCTCCACGAACACCCGTGCGTCCTGCACGGGGGCCAGTACGTCACGATCGCCGTGGATCACCATGAACGGTGGCGCATCGGCGCGGACCTGGTCGATCGGCGAAGCGAGCGACCACCCCTCGGGGTCCTCCGCGGGGTCGGTCTTCATGACCATCGGGGACAGGAACTGCTCGATGGTCCCCTCGGGCCAGGCCCCAGTGCGGTTCTTGAAGTCGAACACGCCGTAGAAGGGCACCGCCGCCTGGACCGAGGTGTCAGCCGACTCGAATCCGGGCTGGAGGGCCGGATCGTCGGTGAGCGCCGCGAGGGCCGTCAGGTGGCCGCCCGCCGACCCACCGGTGACCGCTATGAAGTCGGGGTCGACACCCAGCTCGTGGGCATTCTCGCGGATCCATGCGATGGCCCGCTTCACGTCCACGAGGTGGTCTGGGAAGGTGGCGCTCGGACTCAGGCGGTAGTCGACGTTGCAGCAGACCCAACCCGCCTTCGCCATCTCCTTCATGAGGAGCTGACCCTGGCGGTCCTTGAAGCCGAGTACCCATCCGCCTCCGTGAACCTGCACGAGACACGGCCTGCGCGTGCCGGGTTCGGGTGCATCGCAGGGCGAGAGGATGTCCATGCGCAGCTCCTTGCCGCCCGCACGTGCGAAGCTGACATGGCGCCGCAGCTCGACGCGGTGGTCGGGAGTGCGCCGCTGGTGCTGTGCCAGTTCACGCATCGACTCGCGGATCTCGTTGCGTGCTGCGTAGCTCTGGCGGATCGTGGCGGCCAGGCCCACCCATGACGCCAGGGTGACGGCCAGACCCACCTTGCCGGGGGCGGTGCGCAGTGCGCCCTTCTTCGCGAACAGCGCGGTGGCCACGATCTGCCAGACCAGGTGCAGGGGCGCTAGCTCGATCGTCATCCACGACGCGAAGAAGCTCCAGCCGAACATCGCCTTGTTGCGCGCGGGCTTGTAGGCGTTAAGCGTGTAAGCGGCGCCGTTGACGGATACGACCAGGTATGCCCAACCCATGGGCCAATTCTGGCCCCTTGGTGCTTATCATCAAAGCCGGCGTCCGCGCAGGGGACCATCGGTGGTGTGGCGCTGCATCCGGGGGCGCGGCCCGCTGCGAACCAATCCACGAAAGGATGATGGTGGCATGAAGGGTTCAGCTGGCGCGCTCGCATCGGTGATCGCCGCCGTTGCGGTCGGTGCGCTCGTGGCACTGGCAGGCAGCGACGGTGGGGCCACCGCTGCCGGCCTGCCCGTGATGGTCTGGTGCGCGGTGGCCGCCTACGGCGTGAACTGGATCGCGTACGTGCCCTCGATGCTGATGCGCACCGAGCGCTTCTTCGACCTCACCGGAACCATCACCTACATCACCGTGCTCGCAGTCGCGTTGGTCACCGTGGCGCGTTACGACGGCCGTTCGGTGCTGCTCGCCGCTCTCGTGTCGATCTGGTCGATACGACTGGGGACCTTCCTGGCACGCCGGATCATCGCTGCGGGGTCCGACTCGCGGTTCGACTCGATCAAGACCGACCCCTTGCGGCTGCTCAGCACCTGGACCCTCCAGGGCCTCTGGGTACTGCTCACCATGGCGGCAGCTCTCGCAGCGATAACTGCGGACCGGGAGGCCGCATTCGACTGGGGGGTGCCGGTGGGGGCAGCAATCTGGGCTGTCGGCTTCAGCCTCGAGGTGGTGGCCGACCGCCAGAAGCAGGAGTTCCGGTCGGACCCGGCCAACGACGGGCGCTTCATACGCACCGGCCTCTGGGCGTGGTCACGCCACCCCAATTACTTCGGCGAGATCCTGCTCTGGACAGGCATCGCCGTCATCTCCGTCGGCGCGCTGGGAGGCTGGGCGCACCTGACCCTGGTGTCGCCACTGTTCGTCTACGTGCTGCTCACGCGCATCAGCGGCGTGCCCCTGCTGGAACGCAGCGGCCAGAAGCGCTGGGGAGAAGACCCCGAATACCGACGGTACGTGGCTGACACACCTTCACTGTTCCCCCGCCCTCCGCACAAGGCGCCACAGCGGTGAGGCCGGCCCGACGGAAGGTCATCCGGCGCAGGGCGATCGGGGTCTGCGCGGTCACCGTGGTGGCCCTCGCACTCACGCTGCTCGTGTGGATCTGGTTGCCACTGGCGGTCGCCTTCGATCTGGTTCGCGGCAAGTGGCGGCTGCCGGTCGCCCGCTTGCTCACGTTCGGCGCCTGCTGGTCGTGGCTGGAGTTGGCGGGAGTGGGCGCCGCTGCGGTGCTCTGGCTGGGCGGACAGGCCTCGAACACCGGCGCCAACCTGGCCCTTCAGGCCTGGTGGGCGAAACGGCTGATGGGCGCGCTCGCAGCCACATGCGGATTGCAGCCCACGGTGGAGGGGGTCGAGCAACTCCGTCCGGGGCCGGTGGTGGTGCTGGTTCGCCACGCCAGCCTGGCCGATTCCCTACTCACGGCCTGGTCGATCATCTCCGGCGCCGGGATGGCGCCGCGGGTCGTGATGAAGAAGGAGCTTCTCGTGGATCCGTGCCTCGACATCGTGGGCAACCGGATACCCAACTGCTTCGTGGACCGCGGTGCTGCCGACTCGGCCCCGGAGCTGGAGGCGATCGCTGCCATGGCCGAGGGCATGGGCACCGACGACGCCGCTGTGATCTTCCCCGAAGGCACGCGTTCCAACGCCGCGAAGCGCCGCAAGGCGCTCGATCGGATCGCGCAGACCGACCCCGAGCGCGCCGAGCGTCTGGAAGCCCTCGAGAACCTGCTGCCTCCACGGGCCGCCGGAGCCCGTGCACTCATCGAGGCCGTGCCGGATGCAGACATCGTGATCGCAGGCCACGTCGGTTTCGAGGGACTCGACACCTTCGGGGGGATTCTCGACGCGCTCGGCCGCCCCGACCGCCAGGTACGAATGGAGTTCTGCCGGGTCCCGCGGTCAGCAGTGGGCCGCGGCGACCGGTTCCGCGATTGGCTCGACGGGGAATGGCTCCTGCTCGACCACAAGGTCACCGAGGCACGCAGGGCCGCCGACCGTGGACCTCAGGTGACCGAGTAGCCGCCGTCGATACACAGGGTCTGGCCCGTGATGAATCGCGCCGCGGGACTGGCGAGGAACAGGAACGCGCCCACGAGGTCAGCGGGAGTGCCCCAGCGCCTCATCGGCACCTTGGCCAGCTCGGCTTCGGTGATCTCGTCGAATGCGCGCATGGGCGCCGTCATGTCGGTGCCGATGAGCCCCGGAGCGACAGCGTTCACCCGGACACCCGAGGGCGCCCAGAGCAACGCGTACTGCTTCGTCATCTGCACGATGCCGGCCTTCGCGGCGCCGTAGCCCGGCACGAACGCCGCCGGCCTGAACGCCGCCATGCTCGCCACGTTGACGACGCTCGCTCCCCCGTCGAGCTCGCTGGCCGCCAGCAACGCCTCGGTGCGCGCCATGAGCCGGTGTGCTGCGAGCAGGTTGAGTTGGACGGACTCCGCGAAGCCGTCGGGTGAGGCCTCGTCCATGCCGTTGGCGCCGGCGTTGTTGACCAGCACGTCGAGCCGATCGAGCGAGGCGGCGAAGTCGTCGACGGCCTCGGCATCGGTGGAGTCGACACAGTTGTAGTCGAAACCGTCGAGTCCGGTGTCGTAGTCCGACGCTGTTGGACGGGTACCCGTGACCGCCACCGAGGCGCCGGCATCGTGGAACGCCTGCGCCACGGCACGGCCGATCCCTCGGCTGCCACCAGTCACCAGGACCCGGGCCCCGGCGAAGTCGAATGTCGGTGATCCGGTCATGGGTTCTCCTGGTGGTGCGTGGCCGTGACATCCGGCCGACGTCATCGTAAGGGCTACAGGAATCGTGCCCGGATACCGACACAACGCGGGTGAGCCTCCCTCCGCGCAGGATTCCCGGGTGGCGGCGCCGGAGCGCAGCCAGAACCACACGCCACACCCTGCTCGGCCTGCTCGCGCTCGCAGTGCTGGTCGTGGTCGCGTGCGCCCCACCGGTGGCGCGACCCGACGGCAACGGTCCGCTGGCCGAAGCTCCCGGCGGAGCCGTCAGGTTCGGCGCGCCGGTGGCCACGACGACCACCACGACCCTGCCCCCACTGGCGCAGCCGCGAACGATCAAGGTGGCCAACGCGAACGCCTGGCAGCAGACGAACTGCGCCATGTTCCCCACCGACAACTACTGGCATGCGGACGTCCGACACCTCCCCACCAAGGACCCGATCTCGACGAACGGCTCCGGCCTCTCCGACTACCCGGTGCCCGACGGGTGGGACCCGTTCCGTCTCGTCTCTGGTCTCGGGTCCGGCAACTCCAAGACGATCACGTGGACCTCGGCTGACGACCCGTGGGAATGGGTCCGGTCCGAGGGGTCGTGGACCAAGTCATCGGAGTACACCGACGTCGAGATCATCCAGGTCGGACCGGTCACGCAGGCTTGGCGGGGCATGCTCCGCCAGCGGGTGCCGGACGAGGTGCTCCTGGAGCTCTCGAGCACCGACGACCACGCGCTGTTCGTCGACACCGACAGCTGCACCCTCTATGAGCACATCCGGTGGGATCGCAGCGGTGGCAACCTGGCGCAGAACTCCACCGTCAACGACCTTGGCACCAACGAACGGCGCCTGAGCGTACGGCCGGGATGGCTGACGCCGACACACAACGGTCCGGGCCGTGTGATCGACAGTCCCTACACGTGGCACCACCCCTGGACAATCGGCCTGGATGGCTACGACACCCACCTGCCGCGCAGTGGCAGCACGGCGTCGGGTGGCAGCGGGCTGCCCACGAGCGCCGGCATGGTCCGTATCGACGAGGTCTTCGCCAGCCCGGCCGGGAACTCCGAGGAGGTAGCGGCAGACGCGCGCATCGACCATGCGATCGCCGCCACGATCCCGATGGCCAACATCTCCTCGATGCCCTCGACCATCGACGGAGCAACCGTCGCTCCATTCGTATGGCCGGCAACGAAGACCGACGGGTGCGCCAACAAGGAGTGCCCCGACAAGTCGATGGGCTCCGACTTCCACCTGCCCATGGGTTCCCGGATCCGCCTTTCACAAGAGGCATGCGCGCGTGACTGGCAGGAACCGCAGGCGTCGGTGATCGTTCGGGCGATGTGCGAACACGGCGTGGTCATCACAGACTCCTCCATGCATTTCAAGATCTCCACGGAACGGTCCGGCACGGGAAGCGGCGACTCGAAGTGGCGCAAGGAGGCCAAGGACGAGCTCGCCACCCTCACCCTGCGCGACTTCGAGATCGTCGACGCCAGCTCCCTCGCCACGTTCGACACATCGCTGCTCTGGGAAACAGCGCGCAGCTGGGCCATCGACCGCTACGGCGCCAATGCTCCGTTGCCATCGGGTTGGTTCCAGGGCACCTTCTGGCATGCGTTCACCAACTGCGACAGAGACCCGTGGACCGCCTCAGACCTACAGCGGCCGCCCTGCCACGACGCCGCTCTCGACGCCGTCGACCGCACCGTCAACGGCCCCGACTGGTTCAGGGCCCGCTAGGGCGCCCCCATCGTCACAGCGGCGGACCCATCGGTCCATGTCCAGGTAGACCTCGTCGAGCCACTCCACCCTGTCGGCCCTCGAGGCCGGGATGGCCTCCGGCTCCCACCAGGTGACCCGCACCTCGACCGGGTGTCGCACAGGCGCCGTGCGGCACAACTCCCTCAGCGACGCGACGCTCTCGAGGCCCCGATGCGCCACCACCGCGACATGTGCGCCGTCGGTCCCGTCGAGGGCCTCGAGCACACCACCGGGATGTGACGGCAGGACCGAGTCGAGGGACTCCAGGCGCCGGGCCCGCTCCGGGTCGCGCTCGGAGAGCGTCTGCATCCGCCGGTCCAGGGAGGCCCGGGAGAACAGCCGCCCTTCTGGAAACACCACGGCCACAGAAGCATCGCCCAGGGACTCGGCCATCGCCGGATGCGGCGCCTCGCGTCGGGGCCGTCGGCGCGGTCGACGAACACACAGCCGAGCCGGTGGTAGATCAGGTCGAAGCCCGGGTCCGACAGCAGCTCCGACATCAGCACTCCTGTGAGCGTGTGGTCCTGTACCCGGTTGCTGTCGAACAGGACCACGGCCGGAAGCGCCGCATCCAGCACGCTGGCATGGCGCGCCAGAACCAGCGTCGACGCATTCACCGGCAACCGTTGCCGGTCCTCGTGCACGACCAGGTGCACACCGAGCAGTTGCTCGGCGCGGCGCGCCAGCGAGCGTGCCGACCACAACGCCAGGCGTGTGTGCCTGCGTCTCGAACTCGGTGAGTCGAGCCTCGTGCCAAGCCCTGCGGCGATCCACAACAGCGGTGCGGCAAGGACCTCGACCGTCTCGTTGAACAGGTACTGCATGGCCATGGCCCACACCCGCAGTCCGGGCAGCTGCAAGCGACCCCTCGCCAGGTCCGCGAGCGCGATGAGGTGCACCGCGAACGGGGCGCTCAGCAATCCCAGCGCGGCGACGGCGAGCACGGTTGGCACTGTCGTGATGCGCCGACGAAACCTGCCGGTGTCCTCGGAATCGGGCGATGTGGGCATGGCTGCCAAACCCGTTCGACGCGCCGGGCCTTCCACCGTCAGGTGGAATGCTCCCGACGCGGGACGGGTTGCCCACCCGATCCCGCACAGCCTCGCCAACCGATGCCGGGACCGCCTGTGACACCATGAACGTCTTGACTGAATCGCCCGAGCCCGACACTGATGGCGATGCCGCGCAACGGTTCGAGGCGTACGTGATCCCCGAGGTCGCGGTGATGCTGCGCGTGGCCCGATCGATCACGCGCAATGCCCACGACGCGGAAGATCTGGCCCAGGAGACCATGATTCGGGCGTACCGCTCGATCGACCGCTTCGACGGCCGCCACCCGCGGGCCTGGCTGCTCACGATCCTGCGCAACGCGGAGATCAACCGCCACCGACGGAGGCGCCCGACTCTGCTGACCGAGGCCCAGAGCGAACTGCCCGATCCAGCCGCGGACGACGGAGCCACCGCCGAGGAGGCGGCGCTCGCCGGCACCTTCGATGCCGCAGTGGAAACCGCTTTCGGCAGGCTCTCGGAAGACTTCCGCCAGATCATCGAACTCGTCGACCTTGGAGGACTGTCCTACGCCGAGGCAGCAGAAGTCGCCGGCATCCCCGAAGGAACCGTCATGAGCCGCCTGCACCGGGCCCGCCGCAAGATGCGCGAGCAGCTCGGCGAGCCCGGATACTCCGAGAGGAACGAGAAGCCATGATCCGCAAGTTCTTCCGCCGCCGACGAGGCGACATGCCCGCCCTGAGCTGCGAAGAGGTCGCCAGGGTCTTGCAGACGTACCTGGACTCGGAACTCGACGACGACACAGCCCGACTGGTGAGCGCGCACCTGGACATGTGCCGCCAGTGCGGACTCGAGGCGTCGGTCTATCGCGACCTCAAGGCTGCCATCGCTCACCGGTCCGAGCCATCGGAGCAGTCGGTGCACAGGCTCCGCGACTTCGGCCACAAGCTCGTTCGCGGCGAGGTCGAAGCCGAATCCGGCAACGGAACGACTTGATGACCGGCCGAGCGGGACCGGAATCGGTGCGCGCCGCTGCGCTGCCGGGCGTCGGCGACCGACTGGATGACGTCTGCCTGCGCCGACACGACGGTTCGGAGGTCAGCCTCGGCGAGCTCGTCGACGGCCCCACCATCGTGCCCATCGTGCGCTACTACGGCTGCATGCCGTGCCGTGACTTCCTCCTCGCCCTCGAAGAGCAGCGTGCGCTCGCCGAGTCCAGGGGCATCTCTTTCATCGGTGTGGGCAAGGCAGCCGACTACCAGGCCGAATGGCTGATGAACGAGGCCGGCGTGGGCTACGAGCTGCTCGTCGACCCGGACGAGAACCTGTACCGCGCCCTCGGGTTGGGGCACTTCCCATGGTGGAAGATGCTCGCGCCCACGACCATGCGCAACTACCTGCGTGCGGTCCGCAGGTCCCGCCAGGGCAGGATCACCAACCATCCGCTACAGGCGCCAGGAGTGATCGCTCTCGACCCCGAGCTCAGGCTCACGCTGGTGCATCGCGGGGCAACGCTCGGCGACTACCCCCCGGCGGGACAGGTCGTGCAGTCAGTCAGCTCGCTCTGAGGAGGCGACCGGGGCCACTTCCCACGTCGCGGGCCGACGGAGACTGTGACGCAACCCTTCCCACGCCCTGAGGTCGGACCTGCAGTCCCTGCACCCCGCCACGTGAGCCAGCACCGCCTCGATGCGATCGGCTGCCAGCACGCCGTCGAACAGCTGCTGCACCTCGCCTCTCAGCAGTCGGTGGCGCCACGGAGTCATCGCCCCGGTAACTCGGAATCCGCCCAGGTCATTCCGGGCGGGAATGGTCTTCAGCCAGGACGGGTTTGCGCAACATGATGCTCTATGACCGCGCCCCGACGACCCGACCTGCCCGACGACCGAACTCGCGAACTCGAGCACACAGGCCGCTGGCGGTCGCGGTGACAGTCGTCGCGCTCAGCCTGCTGGCCGCTGCATGTGGGAGCGAACAACAGTCGGTCGAGACCGGAGCGAGGCCCGACATCGCCCCGAGCGTCGACGCTGCTTCGTCACCGTTGCCACAAGTCACGGTGTGGGATGTCGGCGAGTCCGACTGGGTCCAGTTCGCCGACTACCTGCCTTCGGAGAAGCCGCTGCTGGTCTGGTTCTGGGCACCTCATTGCTCGGCATGCGCAGCGGAAGCACCGGACATGGTGGCTTTCGCCGAGGAGCACGGCGATGAGATCGAGATCGTCGGGCTTGGCACCCAGGACGACGCAGGCATGGCTGCCACCTTCGTCGAACGCCACGACATCCCCTTCACGATGCTGTGGGACGAGAGTTTCGAGACCTGGCAGGCGTTCGGGATCTCGGCGCAGCCCGCAACCGTGCTGCTGTCCCCTGATGGCCAACCGCTCGGCGGCTGGCTCGGGGGCATGCCGGAGGACGAAGTGCTCTCACTGGCTGCCTGAGACGGCGCGGCTGTGCAGGCACACAGTTTCCGACCCGTTCCGAGGTGGCCCGACGGGAATGAAGAGCTGTCTTGCGGCCTTCTTGAACCATGACCAAGGGGACTCCGACGACCAGCCGCACGGCCAAGGCCGCGGCCCAGCAACGCGCCAACCGCATGGCGGCGCTCCAGTGGTGGCTGATCGCCGCCGTGCTGGTTGCAGGGCTCGTGCTGGCGGTGGTGTTCTTCAGCGCCGACGGAACCGGAGTACCCACCCATGCTGGAGCACTCAGTGCTGGATGACTGGCGCTCCCCCGCCCGGATGGCCGCAGTGGCGGTCGCCGTCGCGCTGGTTGCTGCCGCCTGCTCGTCGGGCGCGGAGTCAGCGAGCTCGGAGGCCGAGTCCGTCGAGCAGATCGAGGCCGGCCAGCGCGAGGCCACGGGATCAGCCCTTGTGAACATGACCGCAGAGGGACTGCCCGAACCCCTTGTCGACCCTGCCGAGGTCATGTCAGGTGGTCCGCCGCCAGACGGCATCCCGCCTATCGACAACCCGAAGTTCCTGCCGGCAACCGAGGTTGGCTTCCTCGAAGCCAACGAACCCGTGCTCAGCCTCGAGGTCGAGGGCGAAACCCGCGCGTACCCGATCCAGGTGATGATCTGGCACGAGATCGTCAATGACACCTACGGCGACACACCGGTGACAGTCACCTACTGCCCCCTGTGCAACACCGGTGTCGCCTTCGACCGCCGGCTGGGAGACCGGGTGCTCGACTTCGGCACGTCCGGGAAGCTCTACCAGTCCGCACTGGTGATGTATGACCGCCAGACCGAATCACTGTGGAGCCATTTCACCGGTGAGGCATTCGCGGGCGTCCTGACCGGCGAGATCCTGGAACGCCTTCCGGTGGCAACTGTCTCCTGGGGGGACTGGCTCGCCGCCAACCCGGAGGGCCTGGTGCTCAGCCGCGACACCGGCGAGACCCGACCATACGGGCAGAACCCCTACCCGGGCTACGACGACATCGCCGAGGACCCGTTCGCGTTCCGCGGGGACACCGATGAGAGGCTCGAAGCCAAGCAACGCGTGCTCGGGGCGGGCGTCAACACCGATCCGACCGCAGTGGTTGCCGACGCCCTGCTGGATACCGGCACGATCGCATTCGATCTCGATGGCCGCCAGGTCGTCGCATGGGCACTGCCCGGCACCGCATCGGCGCTCGAGGCCTTCGAGGTTTCCGACGGACGTGATGTCGGGGCCACGGGTGTGTTCGAAACCGAGCTGGACGGCCGCCAGCTCACCTTCACGAGAACCGAGACGGGGTTCACCGACAACGAGACCGGCTCCGAGTGGAACGTCCTCGGTGAAGCGACAGCCGGCCCACTCGTGGGCAGCAAGCTGACCGCTGTCGAGCACGTCGACACGTTCTGGTTCGCCTGGGCGGCCTTCGCGCCCGACACCCGACTGATCACCGAGGTTCCCTGATGCAACTCACACGACTTCCCCTCGTCGCCGCGGGCCTGGCCGCAGCAATCCTGCTGTCGGCCTGCTCCGGCGGCGACGGGACAGCGGCACAGCAAGCAAACGCCGACACAGCGCCAGTCGGAACCGGCCCGACCGCGGACCTCGACTTCACCGCTACGCAGCTGTCAGGCGACGACTTCTCCGGCACCTCCCTCGAGGGCAAGGACACGGTGCTGTGGTTCTGGGCGCCCTGGTGCACTTCGTGCCGACTCGAGGCACCCGCCGTGGTGCAAGCCGCGGCCGATTTCGACGGCTCCGTCGAGGTCATCGGAGTTGCGGGGCGCGGCGAAGTAGCGGCGATGGAGGCCTTCGTTTCCGACACCGGCACCTCGGGACTGCGTCACGTCATGGACCCCGATGGCACGATCTGGACCGACTTCGGCGTGATCGGCCAGCCGGCCTTTGCCTTCGTCAACGACGACGGGTCGACCGAGGTGTTCGTGGGCGGTCTCGGCGGCGACGCCCTGGCCGAACGCATGACAGCCCTGTCGGAGAGCTGAGCCGTGCTGAGCGGGCCGTTCGCACTCGCCCTCGCCGCCGGCATGGCGGCAACCGTGAACCCCTGCGGGTTCGCTCTGCTCCCCGCGTACCTGGCGATGTTCGTCGGCGAGGACCGACCACACGGTGAGCCGGACGGTGCGGGAGCAGACGGGCAATCCGCGAGCGCAGCCATCGGACGGGCAGTGCTGGTGTCGGCCACCCTCACGGCCGGGTTCGTGGTGGTCTTCGGACTGTTCGGGCTGGTCATCTCGCCGCTCGCGGTCCAGGTGGAACGGTTCCTTCCGTGGGTGACCGTGGTGATCGGGCTCGGGCTGGTGGGCCTCGGCATCGCGTTCTGGAGGGGCAAGCAGGTGACCCTCTCCATCCCGAAACTGGGCAAGGGCGGGCGCGACGGCGGACTCATGCAGATGTTCCTGTTCGGCATCTCCTACGCCGTGGCATCGCTCTCGTGCACCATCGGGCCGTTCCTGGCCGTCACCTCGACGACCCTTCGATCGGAGAGCATCGGGTCGGGGGTGGGCGTCTTCGTTGCATACGCGCTCGGCATGGGCCTCATTGTCACGGCCCTCACGGTTGCCGCTGCGCTCGCCAAGCAGGGCCTCGCCGCGAAGCTTCGCAAGGCGACGCCCTACATCACCAAGGTGTCCGGCGCTCTGCTCGTGGCCGCGGGCGCGTACGTGGCCTGGTACGGCTGGTTCGAGATCCGCACCCTCAACGGCTCGACAACCGCCGACCCGGTCGTGAACGCCGCCCTCGACGCGCAGGTGTGGCTCCAGCAACTGCTCTCACCAGAGCAGCCGGTGCGCTTCGCCGCGGTGCTTGCCGGCACAGTCCTGGCAGTCGCGGCCGCGACATACGTCCTGTCAAGACGCCGCGGCGCCAGGACCGACGATGCAGCGGCCGACTCCCACCACACAGACGAGGAAACCACCGAACGCGAAGAAACCGCCGTACGCGAAGAAACCGCCGTGCGCGCAGCATCGAACAGGTAACAGTCCGACTTCAGGAGGACATGACATGGCAAAGGCAACCCTTCAGGGCACCGTGATCGCGGAGTCAGACGACACCGTCGTCGTCGACGGCATGACCTACTTCCCCCGCGAGGCCGTCCGCAGCGACATCCTGCGGCCGTCGCAACACACGAGCGTGTGCGGCTGGAAGGGCACCGCCACCTACTTCGACGTGGTGAGCGACGCCAACGTCGCCGCCGAAGCTGCCTTCGAGTACGCGGACCCATCCGAGGCGGCTGCGGCCATCAGGGGCCGCATCGCGTTCTGGCGCGATGTGTCGGTGACCGACTCCTGAGGCGTCAATCGGCCACAGGTGGCAGCACGCGCGCGCAGAACGCATCGGCGTGTTCCATGACCTCGAGGGTCGCGTGCGCCCACGGCGAGACGACCTCGAACACGTGCTCCATCCCCGGTTCCTCGATGAACTCGACATCCACGCCGGCCTCGTCGGCCCTGGCGTGGAACCCCTCAATCTGGTCACGGAACATCTCGGCGCCGCCAGCCACCAACAGGATCGGCGGGTAGCCGCCCATGTCGGCATACAGGGGCGAGGCAAACGCCGCGGTGGGGTCGACGCCGTGCAGATATGACTCGACGTCGGGTTGGTCAGGCAGGATGTCGGTCGCAGCGTTGTCCTCCACGGACTCCTTGGACAGCGTCAGGTCGACCTCGGGGGAGAACATCAGTGCGCCGGCCGGATGCGGACGCTCCCGGGTGCCCAGCTCGGCCAGCAGCGCGGCGGTCAGCCCGCCGCCCGCGCTGTCGCCCGCCACGATCAGCCGGTCGCGGTCGTGGTCAGCGAGGATCGCGTCGTACACGGCCAACGCGTCGTAGAGAGCCGCGGGATACGGGAACTCGGGAGCAAGCCGGTAGTCGGCCACGAACGCCGAGAGCCCGGTGCCCTCCACCAGGCGAGTGACGAACCCCCGGAACATGTGCGGGCCCGCAGCCAGGTAGCCGCCGCCGTGCAGGTACAGCAGGGTGCCCCCGGCGGGGTTGGCATCGGGATCGGTGGGGCGGACCCACTCCCCGGGCACACCGCCCAGGGAGTCCGATTCGATCTCCACCGAACCGCGGCGCCAGGGCACCGGCAGCACCGCTGCCGCAGCGGTGTCGATCACCTTCTCCACTGAACGGAGCTGCGGAGGCTCAAGGGTCTCTGTATAGGTGAGCAGCTCCTTGAGGCTGCGCCGCTCGAAGCCGCCCAGCAGGGACCGCACCGGTGTGCCGGTACGCATCCACGGATAGGTGGCCGGCGCGGTGACCGCCGCCACTCCGACACGCACCCCGAGGTTGGCGAGCAACCCCACCGTCTCCACGGGACCAACAGTTTCCACATCCGGGCGATCAGCCATGACCATGCGGTCAGGCTACCGATACGGCTGTCGTACCAACGCGACCCGTCAGGCAACTCCGAGCAGGTCGGGGACGCCGGCCAGGGATTCGACCAGGTGGTCCGGTGGCGGAGCACCGGCGAGCTGGGCCGGCCGGAACTTGCCGGTGTGCACGAGCACGCCGGTGATCCCGACCTGCTGGGCTGCCAGTACGTCGCTGTGCAGGTCGTCTCCGACCATCACCGCCTCGGCGGGTACCACCCCCATCGACTCGCACGCGCTCACGAACAGTTCCGGAGCCGGCTTGCCGACCACGACTGCCTGGTTGCCGGCCGCGAAGCCGAGCATCTCGGCGTATGCACCTGCGTCCAGGCAGACTCCGGAAGCCGTGCTCCAGATCACGGAGCCATGCATCGCCACGAGCGCTGCCCCGTTCTGCAGTGCGCGAAGGGCCGCATTCAGGTGCTCCCAGGTGAACGAGTGCCCGCCCGACCCGATCACGACAACGTCGGCGAGCCTCCAGTCGTCCGGGTCAACGGTCGAGATCCCGGTCAGATCCGCCATGGATCCGTCGTTGAGCACGAGGCATCGCGCCCCCGGATGGTCACGCCTGACCAGGTTCGCGGTGGCCACACCAGCGGTGATCAGGTCACCGGCTTCGAGATCCACACCGATGCCACGCAGCATCTCCACGATCTCGGCTGCGCCGAGCGAGGTGGTGTTGGTGACGAAACGCAGCGGCATGCCGGCGGCGCGCAGACGGGCCAGGGCCGCGACGGACCCCTCTATGGGCTCCCACGACGTCACGACTACGCCGTCGATGTCCACCAGCAAGCCTCGGCACTTCACCCCACCAACGCTACGACCAGCCGGGCTTGCCGGCTATGACTCATCCGCGGGGAACCGCAAGCCGATTCGGTCGCGGATCCGATCCGCGGTGCGATGCACCGCCGCGCTCTCGTCCCAACTCATCACGGGCGACTCGAGGAGTCCCTCGGCGAGGCAGCGATGGACTTCGGGAATCTGGATTCCCAGACCGGGCAGGTCGAGATCGATTGCTCGGACCTCCCCGCCTGACTCGACCACCAGGCCCGGTGAGGCGTGCATCCGCGCCTGCAGTGTGATGCTGCCCTCGGTGCCTGAGATCCGCGCATCGGCGCCACCGTCGAGGTCAAGTGCCGCAGTCAGCACCGACACCTCACCGCCGGGGTGGTCCAGCAGTGCCGTCACGCGCCGGTCGAGCCCGGGCTCGGCCAGCACGCCCGCCGCGTCGACCCGGTCGGGTTCCCCGAACAGGAAGGCCGACAGGTTGATGGGATAGATGCCCACATCCATCAGTGCACCACCACCGCGGGCGGGGTCCCACAGCCGGTGTGTGGCGCGGGCCTCCGCAGCGATGTTGACGCTCAGATCGGCGCGCAGCTGCACCGCATCGCCGATGCGGCCCTGCCTCACGAGCTCGCGCGCCAACACCCAAGCGTCGGAGAACCGGGCCCACATCGCCTCCATCAGGAAGCGCCCCTCCAGGCGGGCGACGTCGGTCATGGATACGACCTGCGCCTCGGTCATAGCGAGGGGCTTCTCACAGAGCACGTTGTGCCCGGCGCGAAGCAGGCAGACCACCGTGTCGTGGTGCCCTTCCTGGGTGGTGGCCACGTAGACGACGTCGATCTCGTTGTCGCCGGCCAACGCTGCGTACGAGCCATGTGCCCGGTCGATGCCGTGCCGATCAGCGAAGTGCTGCGCACGTCCGGACGTACGGGAGGCCACCGCCACGACTTCGGCGTCACCGATCTGCGCGAGCTGACCGACCATCTTCGTTGCGATGCGGCCCGTGCCGCAGATTCCCCACCGCACCGTCACGGCCACACCACCGGGTTCAGTTCGCTCTGGATGAGCTCGCCGGGCTCGGCGCCACCGAGCCACAGCATGCGATCCAACTCGCGCGCTTCGGACAGGTCCGTCGCCACTCGTGCTCCGTCTGCGACGTAGATGACGGTCATCACGGTGCGCATCACTTCGCTCGGGTTCGCACCGGCCGAGTGGATCGTCCAGCCGGCGTGGAATGTCGCGTCACCCGCCCCCAGCGCGCCATGGGTGGCGGTGGGCAGCCCACGGGAGTCGACCAGCTCGGCGAACTCGGCGTCGGACTCGTCGCTGATGGCCCGACCCCGCAGGTCTCCCGCCAGGTGACTTCCCGATACGAACGTCATCGAGCCGACCTCGGAGGGCAGGTCGACCAGCGGCATCCACATCGTCACCGATCGGTCGGTGTCGAGCGGCCAGTAGTACTGGTCCTGGTGCCACGGCGTGGGTCCGCCACCTGGCTCCTTCAGCAAGGCCTGGTCGTGGTATATGCGAACCGCATCCACACCCAACAGTTGTGCGGCGACCGAGGCGAACCGTGGCGCCAGGCTGAACTGCGCGATGGCACTGTTGACCTTCCAGAGGTTGAGCGACTGGAGGAAGGCCTTTCCGTAGGTGTCACGTTCCTCGAGCGGCCGCTTGTCCCACGCAGCCTCCATGGCGACGCGTTCGATCAGGGGCCGCCACTGCTCGACCTCCGCCTCGGAGGCGAGCCCGGGCACCATGCAATGGCCATCTCGTCGGAACTCCTCGACCACCGCGTCGCGAACCGGATGGTTGCCATCCAGCAGCGGCGGTGCGGCACGTTCCATCGGGCGTACCGTAGTTGGGGGCGGCTCAGTCGGCGGTGGCCGGATGGTCGGGCGGGTCCATCAGCACCGTGTCGACCCCGGTTATGCCGTACTGGTGGCGCAGCTCTGTTACCTGACGCCCCGCGTTGTCCCAGAATTCCCATCCGGGACCCATGATGTCGACGTTGCACTCGAGGCCGCGGCGGACTCCGATCATCACCAGGTCCGGGTCGAGCTCACCGGTCTTCGGGACGTACCCCACCAGCCCGACGCCGAAGTCGATTCCGAGCTGGAAGTCCACGATGACCTCCATCATCAGCTCCCAGCCGAATTGGTCGCGCTTCATGCCGGCCTCGAAGCCGGCCACGTTGATCTCTCCGGCACCGTCGGTGTTGAACCCGCCGAGGATGTGACAGCAGTCGTGGGTGACCACTTCGTCGCCGAGGCTGTGCTTCTCGCCCGGCAACGAGAAGCCCCGGGCGCGGTAGAAGTCGAAGAAGGTCCGCCCGAGAGTGCCCTGCGGGTACTGCTCGAGCGGCAGGAACTTGGCTGTCATCTTGGGGTCGCCGACGTACTGGTGGATCTCGTCGAGGGTGCGCCGCACGATCCCGCGGGTGTCGCCCGGCATCTTCACGTCGGCCGCGGCGCGGCGGAAGTAGTCGATCAGCAAACGCTTGATGTGCCCCTCGCGCACCTTCTGCAGGTCCGCCAGCGTGTCCGGGTGCACACCCATCGCCTCCGCGTACTCCGCCACCCTCGCCGATTCCGCGTCGCTCACCGATGTGTCGGCGTATGGCATCAGCACGAGCATCTGGGCGGCGAAGAAGCGGTGGTCGTCATAAGCAAGGACCGCGGCGAGCTGCGCTGGCGAACCGGCGGGATGCGCCGACGGGTCGAAGTCGACGCCGAACAGGTGCTCGGCGGCAGACGCCACGAGGCGCTCGGCCGTGTCGGTCTCGTGGGAGTCCTGTGCGGCCACGTCACACATGGCCGCAAGGACCGCTGTGGATGCCTCGGTCGACCAACCCCCGAGGCCGCTGGAATGTGGGTCGTCACTCATGGCAACCACGCTACCGACGAGTGGCCGCGAGCCGGCTCAACCGGATTCGAGCCAGCGCAGCACCGCCAGCACCCGCCGGTTGGCATGGGACCCCTCATCGAGACCCAGCTTCGACATCACGTTGCCGTAGGGATATCCCCACCCCTGGGCGCGGCGCCGGCAATGCGGCCGCCGACATGGCGATGGCCGCCTTCCGCGACACGTGACCGGCGTCAGTCCGGGGTTGCCCGACCGACCGACAGATCATCGACCCGTGTCCTCGAGCCGAACACCACCAGTGAGTCACCGGCGCCGAGGTCGAGGTCCTCCGGGGGTTCGACGAGCAGACCCTTGCCCGATCGCCGTCGTACCCCCAGCAGCTTGAGCCCGGGGAGCGCTGCGTCCAGCCCGCGCAGGCTGCGCGGGCCCAGCTCCGGGTGCTCGGCAACACCCACCTCCGCCACTACGTAGCCATTCCCCACCTCGAACAGCTCCGTCGGTTCGGTTCCGATCGCAGGCATCAACCGCCGCTGTGCGTAGCGCTCGCCGATCCCCACGAAGAAGCGCGTGACCGGGCGCAGACTGAGCAGGACCAGCAGCACCACCAGCGAACCGAGGGTCACGACGAGGCGCTCGGTCGTGTCAGCCGGGCCCGGACCGATCAGGCCGATCAACACGGTCACGATCAGGGTCGGGGTGCCGAGGTTCCCGACGAGCATGGTGGTCGCGATTACACGTCGCCGCACGGTGTGGTTCACGACGTTCTCCGCTTCGACCGTCGTGAAACCGGCGCCGGTGAATGCCGAGCGCGCCTGGAACGCTGCGACCTCCGGAGGTAGCCCGGTTGCGATGAGGGCGCCCGTCGCCAGGCGGGTGAACAGCATCGAGATGACCGCGACGATTACGAATGTGGCGACTGCATACACGGTGGACCTCCCGATCGGCGGTGCTGCCAGTCAACCATCCGGCCGGGTGCCGGTCCCGTAGCGTGGGACCGTGGCACGCCATCGCATCATTGCGCTGTGGACGACCCCACGGTCACGCTCGACAGCCTTCGAGAGGATGATGATCGAGCGCGGCGACCACGAGGTGTTCGACGAACCGTTCTCCGCCCGCTACTACTTCTCGCCCGAGCGGCGCAGCGACCGCTTCGACGGGATCGAGCCGGGAGCCGGGCTCGAAGCGGTGCTGGCAGACCTACTGGCAGCGGCCGAGACGCGGCCCGTGTTCATCAAGGACATGGCGTACCACGTGACCGACGCGATCTCGGCCACCTTCCTCGGGCAGTTCACCAATTCCTACCTAGCCCGCGAGCCGCTGGCGGCCTTGTCGTCGCTGTGGCGCATGTGGCCTGACTTCACCGACGACGAGGCGGGCTACGAGGCACTCGGACGCGCGTTCGATGTCGTGCCCGGCCCCGTGATCGAGGCGGACGACCTCGCATCGGACCCGGCTGGGATCATCGAGGCTTGGTGCGAAGCGATCGGCCTCGGGTTCGACCCCGAGGCACTCACGTGGGAGCCGGGCATGGTGCCGCAGTGGGTGCACTGGCGCGACTGGTACAAGGGTGTGGCCGACAGTTCGGGCTTCCAGGCCCCCACCGACCTGCCCGAGGGGCCGCCCCCGCCGCCCGACCAACGGGTGCGGACCGCCGCCGCCGCAGCCCGGCCCGTCTATGACCGGCTAACCGGTCAGCGGGTGACCGCCACCTGACGTCACCGGGCCGGCGAAGAACCCGGCCCGCTGCGACGTGGCCGTTAGCGTCGCTCCCATGGCCTGGATCTACCTCGGCGTTGCGATCATCAGCGAAGTGATCGGTACGTCGTTGCTGAAGGAGAGCAACGGCTTCTCGGTGCTGTGGCCCTCGGTTATCTCGCTGGGCGCCTATGGCCTCTCGCTCTACATGCTGTCGCTGGCCGTGCAGACCCTCGAGCTCGGTATCGCCTACGCGATCTGGGCCGGAGTAGGAACTGCCCTGATCGTGCTGATCTCCTGGCTGGTGTTCCACCAGTCCTTGGACCCCGCAGCCGTTGTGGGCGTGCTGATGATCGTGGGCGGCGTGGTGGTCATCAACGTATTCTCCGAGCTTCAGGCCTGATTAGGTTCTCCCTCGTGGAGACATACGACAGCGGCGAGGCCATCAAGCGGGCTGGGAAGTTGGCACCGTTGCTGGCCGCCGAAGCCGCGGATGCGGAGACAAGCCGCACCGTGACTCCGACGGTGATGGAAGCCGTCGAGGAGTCGGGGCTGTTCGGGATCGTCTCGCCGACGCGCTGGGGAGGCATGGGGCTCGACCTCAGGACCCTGGGCGAGGTCACGCGGACGCTTGCGCGCGGCTGCCCGGCCACGGCGTGGACCGTGTCGTTCCTGATGTTGCACAACTGGTTCGTCACCCGGTTCCCGGAGCCGGCGCAGGCCGCGTTGTTCGCGGACCGCCCATTCACGTTCATTCCGGCGCCGCTCGCCCCCACGGGCAAGCTCACCCGCACCGACGGCGGCTACCGCCTCAAGGGCAGCTGGGACTGGGCCACGGGAGTGAACCACGGGGAATGGGTGATGGTGCACGCCGTGGATGAGGCATCACTGGCCGAGGGTGGGTTCGCGACCCGGTTCGCGATGTTGCCCATCGACTCGGTGACCGTCGAGGACGTGTGGTTCACCTCCGGCATGCGGGCCACCGGCAGCAACAGGGTCGTGGTCGACGGACTCGACGTGGCTGGCGAGTTCACGATCCCCGGCGACCGGATGCTCGACTGCGGGATCGGCGACGACCCGATGGACACGCTGCCGCTGATGGCGGTGCTCGGTCTCGTCGCATCCGCCTCTGCACTGGGCGCGGCGGAGGCAGCCGTGGAGATATTCTCGGCCCGCATGCGGGAGCGAGTGCTGGCCTACACCCTCCGCGACCGCCAGGCAGACCAGCCGGCGGCGAGGGTCAGGCTGTCGGCGGCGACTGCAGAGGTACGGTCCGCGGCCGCCTACTGGCGCTCCACGGTCGATGAACTCGAGGTTGCCGCATCTTCGGCGCAAGGCGCGACGATCGACCATCGCGGCGCCGCGAGGCTTGCGTCTGCCGCGGTGGTGGCCAGCTCCCGCTCGGCGATCTCCACGGTGTGCGAGGGCTCGGGAGCCAGCGTCTATTCGGAATCCTCACCGCTGCAGCGCATCCAGCGCGACGTCGAGGTGCTCAAGGGCCACGTCGTGTTCGACTGGGACCGCAGCGCGGAGCTGGCGGGGCGCATCATGCTCGGCATGGAGCTCGGCCCCGTCGACATGGTCTGAGCACGGCCGTTCAACGCACCGCCAGTGGCTGGTGCGGACCCGGACCACACGAGGTCCCACCATGGGTGCGGTGAGGGCGGACCCATGCGAACCAGGGACCGGGCCATGCGCCATTGGGTCAGCCAGCACCGACTGCGCCCGGGGCTCAGTACGAATCGAGGTCCTCGTCGCGCATCTGGCGCTTGAGCATCTTGCCCGAGGCGTTGCGCGGTAGCTCCTCGGTGGTGAAACGCATGCGCGACGGGATCTTGAACGCCGCCAGGTGCTCCGACAGCCAGGAGCGCAGCCCCGGACCGTCGAGCGACTCCCCTTCCTTGAGCCGGATGGTCGCGACCACCTCCTCGCCCAGCCGCTCGTGGGGCAGGCCGTACACGGCTGCCTCGTAGACGGCCGGGTGCTCGTAGACGGCTGCTTCCACCTCGGCGCAGTACACGTTCTCTCCGCCGCGCAGCACCATGTCCTTGGCACGATCCTCGATGTAGAGGAAGCCGTCGTCGTCGAGACGGCCCAGGTCGCCGGTGCGCAACCACCCGTCGACGATCGTCTCGGCCGTCGCCTCGGGCCGGTTCCAGTAGCCGCGGATCAGGTGCGGCCCACCCATCCAGATCTCACCGAGCTCACCGGCCGGCACCGCGCCGCCGTCGACATCGCGCACCTCGAGCGACAGGATCGGCGTCCCCCGACCAGTCGATGTGGGGTGCGCCAGGTAGTCATCCCCCGTGTTCTGAGGGCCGTAGGCATTGGTCTCGGTCATGCCGTAGCCGATCGTCGGCCCGCCGCTGGCGAAGCTGTCCTCGACGCGCCGCACCAGCTTCGGCGGGGCCGGCGCACCGCCCCCGCCGATCTTCTCGAGGCTCGAGGTGTCGTAGCGGGCGAACTCGGGACACTCCAGCAGGTCCCAGCTCTGCGTGGGCACACCCACGAACTGCGTGACCTGCTCGCGCTCGATGAGCTCCAGTGCGCGCTGGGGCTCCCAGCGGTGCATCATCACGAGCCTGTAGCCGCCGAGGAACGATCCGAGCATCACGGGCACACATCCGGTCACGTGGAACAGCGGCACCACGAGGATGAACACCGGCGGACGCCGCTTCGGGCGGTCTGCACCGTCATCGGTTGCGGCCGGGGTCGAGGCCTTCCGCGCGATCTCGGCCATCGCACGGCAGCTGAACCCGGCCAGCGCCTGCATGATCGCCCCGCTGGACGACACCGCTCCCTTGGGGTGCCCTGTGGTTCCGGAGGTGTAGAGGATCGTGGCGTCCATGTCGCTTGTCAGGTCGACCTCCGGCATCGGCGCGCCATCGTCGAGAGCATCGGACCAGGCGACGACACCGTCGGGCAGCGCGCCACAGCGCACTCCCAGCAGTGTGATACCCCGGTCGGCACAAGCAGCGGCTGCGCGCTCGACCCGCTGTTCATCCGCGATCACCACCTTGGGCGCGGCGTCGTCAAGGGCGTACTCGATCTCCTCGGTCACCCACCACGCGTTGAACGACACCGAGACCGCACCGATCGAGGTGACCGCGGCGAATGACACAACCCACTCGGGCAGGTTGCGCATGGCGATCGCCACGCGGTCACCCGGCTCCACCCCGAACCTCTCGACCAGGCCGGAAGCAAGCGCATCGACGCGGGCGAAGGTCTCATCGAAGCTCCACCGTTCGTCCTCGTAGACGAGGAAGGTCTTGTCTCCATGGCCACGGGCGAGGTCGAACAGCGCCTTGAGGGTATGCGGAGCGTTCACGAACCCCGGCATCTCGCGCCCCGCCACTTCCATCGGGCCGACCTCGAAGAGCTGGCCCGGCGCCGTCACCTGCGCGAGTGCCTCCTCGTAGCTGATCTGACCCGGGGATGGTTCTGCTGCCATGAGGCCCAGCACTGTATTGCGCGTCGCCGCCACGGCGCCGCAGTTGGTCGGGTCGGCTCAGTTGCCCTCGTAGAACTGGGCGTACCACTTGCGGAACTTGTGCACCGGACCGTCGCCCTTGACCAGGACCGGCTGGTCGCGGAACACCTTGTCGCGCCAGATGGGCACATCCGCGGTCACCCCGTAGGACCCGGTCACGCCGTCCACGATGTCGTCGGCCACCGATTCCATCGCAGAGGGCAGGTAGAACTGCCAGAGCAGCCGCACGTGGCGTCGGTCGATCGGGGTTGTGGCCGTGAGAACCGTCATCAGGTCGGGCACCCGCAGGTATGCGATGCCCGGGCCATAGGTCCACCGGGTGAAGGGCATCAGGCCCTCCTCGTCGAACACCTCGACCACCTTGGAGAACGGACCGTCTGTGGTGAACTTCGAGGTCGAGTCATCCAGGGCGGCGCGCCGGTGCACGAAGTGGAAGTGCGTGTAGTCGACGTTGTTCTCCGCCATGTCCTGCAGCGCCGAGTGGAACTCGGTTTCGAAGATGTGCGGCTCGCCGTAGTCGGCGTCGTCGAGCTCCGGGATCTCCGGCACCTCGTAGTTGGGCTCCGCCCCACCTGCGTGGTACCAGAACAGGATCATCCCGTTGATCTCGCGTGACGGGTAGCTCTTCACGCAGGCCTTGGAAGGGATCCGCGAGTCGCTGTAGGGGATCTCGACGCACCGGCCGGACCCCTCGAACTGCCAACCGTGGTAGGGGCAGGCGATCGTGTCGCCCTTGATCTCGCCCCCGCCGAGGTGGGCGCCGAGGTGCGGGCAGTGTGCGTCGAGCACGCTGACCTCTCCGTTGTCGGCGCCGCGGAACACCACGAGCTCCCGGGCGCACGCGATCGCCGACAGCGCCTCACCGGGTTCGATCTCCGACGATCCGGCCAGCGCGTACCAGCCGTTGGGTACCGGTGGCGGCTCGGGCCGGTTCTCGACCTCGTAGGGCAGCTCCTCGATCGCCAGCGGCAATCCACGGGTGCGCGAGGCGCGCCGGTCGATGAGCGGGTCATCGAGGCGCTGCGGGATCACGTCCTCGTAGCGTGTCGGTGGCTTCGGATCTGTGTCGGTCATCGTTCCCCCTGTCGAATCCGTACCGTACGGCGGATTCCTCTCGTTTCCCATACTGCGGATGTCACAGCACCCTGCCTACAACTCCGGGTCGCCGGGCTCGACCACGATGTCGGGCGACAGCGGCCTGCGCACCGGCACCTTCATCATGGAGAAGTCGGCGACCGCTATCACGTGGTCCTCGCCGTCGTCGTTGGTGCCGCCAATCACCTTGCACTCCACGACGATCAGCTGGCTGCCGATCTTCACCACCTCGGAGCGCGCCACGACCTTCTCGGCTTTGGGCCGGCCCAGGTAGCGGACATGCATGTCGGCGGTGACCAGTGACTCCTTCATCGGGTCGAAGCCGCTGAACTGGGCAGCCGCGAGTGCACAGGAGAGGTCGACGAGGGTGGCGATCGCGCCACCGTGCAGGTTGCCGGTGAACCCGAAGGCCTCCCGGCGCACCGGCATGGACACGTCGGCGGTGCGCTCCCCGAACTCCGGGCGCTCGAACTCGAGCCCGAGCATCTCGTGCAGCGGGATCGGATCGATGATCTCCGGCTCGTCGGCCATCTGCGGTCTCCCCGGATCCGGCCGTCAGGGCCTCGCGGGCGGCGCGCCGCGCTCGCCGAGGAACCGCGACCCGCCGATGGTGTCGGCATAGGGCCAGAAGGCGTCGGGGTCGAGCGGCTCGTCGAGCGTGATCTCGCGGGCGGTGTGCTGGGTGGTCACCAGCTCGGCGGTTGCCTCGCCCTTGATGGGCAGCAGCTCGGCCTGCGGGTCCCAAGGGCTGTGGTGCAGGGCGAAGTCGCCATCGAGGGTCTCGACGTACTTCGCGATGCCGGCGGTGCGAACCCTCACGACGTGGGGCGGGAAGTCGTACTGCTTCTCCGCGCCCCCGACGGCGCGGGATACCTTGATCCACCACTCGTTGTCCTCGACCTCCTGGCCGTCGACGTCGCGCTCGCCCGACACGGTGCCCTCGTAGGTGGCGAACGTGTAGCCCTGGTGCGTGGCGCGGGCCTGGACCTTGTCGCCGAGCCGGAAGTACTTGATGGAGCAGGGGAACTTGGGCTGGCCGTTGGTCTCTCGGCTGCCGAAGATGGCCGCTTCCTGGTCGATGCCGATGCCGAGGCTGTACTGACCGTCCAGTCCGCCCCAGGTGGCCGGCACCTTGGTGCTGATGCCGAACTCGGGCTCGCCGAGCACGGGCACGCAGTAGATGCCGATCTGCACGATCGGATCGCCGTGCGGCGTCATGCCAGGTGGCAGCAGATCCGCGATGCGGTCCATGTCGGTCGGGTACTTGATGACGAGCTTGGGTATGCCCATCACCTCACCCGGGCGTGTCATCGGTGCATCTGTCATGTTCATTCCCCCTGGTACTTCCGCCGGGCTGCACCCGGCGGCGTTGGTTGTCCGTCCTCCCGGACCCTTCGTCGTCTCTCCCGAGATCTCTTCGTTGTCAGTCGCCCGGCACCAGCCCGGCGACCACCGCTGCGAGTGTCATCTCGCAGACCGGCTCCAGGTCGCCCGGATTGGCCATCGCCGAGGTCGACTCGGCGCTCACGCGGTCGTCGCTGACCTTGGCCCAAAGCGCAGTGGCCCGCAGGTCTTCGGGCACGCGGTCATCGGAGCGCCACGCCCCGATCAGGAACCCGGCGATGCACATCAGTATCGAGCGCATGGCGTCACGGGCTGCGTGGCCGCGCAGGCCGGCCGCTTCCAGTTCGGCCAGCAGTGCCACCTCGAGTGGCAGCTCCAACAAGGTGGTGGCGCCGACCTGGCTCGCGAGGGCGGTGACGTTGCGGTGTTCGAGCGCGTTGCGCCAGATGTTGGTGGCCGCGGAGGTGACCCGTTGCTGCGCGGTGTCGCCGGTCACTTCGGCATCGGCCAGGCGGTCGGCCATCTTGCCGATCAGCGCCAGCACCAACTCATCGCGGTTTCCGATGTGCCAGTAGATCGTGGTGGTGGTGACGCCGAGGTCGGATGCCAGTCGCCGCATCGTGAGGGCGTCGCCGCCGTCGGATTCCACGATGGCCAGCGCCGCCTCCACGACATCGTCGGCTCCCAGCCCCGCATGGGTGGTCTTCGCCCGGTCTGCACTGCTCGTGGCTGTGCCGGTGTCGGTGGGTGCTGCTGGTGCTGTCATCTGTGAAATGGGCGTATCTGTCACGACCAGGCAAACAGGGGGTTGATCCCGCCGCCGTTCTCTGTAACGGTGTGCAAGTCTTGCACGGTGTACAAGAGTGTGCAAGGGTCTTGAACAGCGTTATAGAGACTAGATCGCTCGACCCGCCCACCGGCGCCATCGGGCAACAGGCATCCAGATCCAAACGGGGGAAGCAATGCCGAATCCGACCGAGGGCGTCGACACGTCCAACAAGCCCTACGTGATCGTGTCGTCCGACACCCACGCCGGACTCCAGGTGGAGGAATACCGCGACCACCTCGAGTCGAAGTTCCATCCCCAGTTCGACGAGTGGGTGGTGCAACGCCACGACCACCGTCGTCTGATGGAAGAGACCAACGGCGAGTACGTCGAGAAGTGGGAGAGCGCCAACGCCGAGGGCCTCCAGGGCGCGTACGACCCCGAGATCCGCGACAAGGAACTCGATGCCGACGGGATCGCAGGCGAGGTGATCTTCGCCGACGGCGATGCCGTCACAGGCCAGGAGTCACCGCCGTTCGGAGCCGGGCTTGCGGCCGGGCAGATCAAGAACCCCGACCTTGCGTTCGCCGGCGCCCGTGCGCACAACCGCTGGCTCGTGGACTTCTGCGCCACCAACCCGCCCCGCCGCGCCGGCGTGGCTCTCGTGCCGATCATGCACTCGGTCGAGGAGTCCATCAAGGAAGTCGAGTGGCTCGCCGGCAAGCCCGGCATCAAGGGGATCATGATCCCGACGCTGTGGCACGGAAACCCGTCCTACGGCCACCCCATGTACGACCCGATCTGGGCCGCGTGCGCCGAGGCCGGCCTCGTCGTGCACACCCACTCCGGCGAGGGCGACTGGGACTCCTACAACGACAACCTCGCCCAGTTCGTGCTCGAGGTGCCGTTCTGGACCCACCGCACGCTGTGGCAGCTGCTGCTGTCGGGGAAGTTCGACAAGTTCCCCGACCTCAAGTACGTGCCGGTCGAGTGTGGCTCCTACTGGTTGGGCGACCTGCTCTGGAAGGCCGACACCAGCTTCGGCGCCAACCCCAAGGTCAAGAAGCTCAACGCCCTCACCAAGGGCATCATCAAGCGGCTGCCCTCTGAGTACATCGGCACCAACGTGTTCATCGGCGCCTCCACCATGAGCAAGGAAGAACTGCGCCGCCGCTGGGTCAACGGCATCGATGCCCTCATGTGGGGCACCGACTACCCGCACCCCGAAGGCTCCTGGCCCCACACCAAGGAGCGCCTCGAGACCGACTTCCAACAGATCTCCATCGAGGACACCCGCCTGATGCTCGGGCTCAACGCAGTCGAGTGCTACGACCTCGACCTGCCCGCGCTGGAGGGGATCGCCGAGAAGGTCGGCCCCACACCCGAGCAGCTCAACCAGGACCCCGACCTGCGCACACCGCCCAACGCGATCCGCGAGGCGCGCTGGTGGTTCGACGACTACGGGATCCCCTGGCCCGGAGACAGCGCCTGATGAGCGAATCAGTTCCCTCCCCCATCGACCCCTCGGGCGCGGTGGCCGTGGTCACGGGCGGCGCCAGCGGCATGGGTTACTCGATCGCCACAGCCCTGCTGAAGCGCGGCGCCACCGTGGTGATCGCCGACATCGAGCAGTCCGCACTCGATTCGACCGTGGCCGAGCTCTCCGAGCTGGGCAAGGTCGAAGGTGTGCGCACCGACGTGTCCGATGAGGCGTCGACGGCGGCTCTCGCCGAGCATGTCTTCTCCAACCACGGCCGCTGCAACCTGCTGTTCCTCAACGCCGGGGTCACCTCCGGTGGCGGCGGGTTGCCATGGCAGCAGGAACCGAATGACTGGCGCTGGTGCTTCGGCGTGAACGTGTTCGGCGTGGCCATCGGCGTGAGCGAGTTCGTGCCACGCATGATCGAGTCCGGCGAGCCCGGCCAGGTGATCATGACCTCCTCCGGCGACGGCGGGTTCGCACCCGTGGCCACCGCATCGGTGTATGCGGCGTCCAAGGCCGCTGTGTCGTGCTTCACCGAGGCACTCCAGCTCAACCTCGCCAAGGAAGGCGTCCCGATCAACGCGTCGGTGTTCTATCCCTCCGGCGGGCTGATGGACACCGGCCTCTACACGGCCTCGCGCAACCGCCCCGACGAGTTGCAGCGCAAGGGCGAGGGCACCGGCCGCAAGTCGTTCACCTTCGAGGAGCTGAAGGACCGCATCGCCTCGGCGACCGGCCACGAGCCCAAGGTGGCCGACATGCCGGCGCTCGGCGAGTTCGCAGTCGACGGCGCGATCGAGCGGAGGTTCATCATCGCCCATGACCTCGACGACACAGCCGAGCTGCTGCACCGCCGTGCTGACGCCATCGAACGCTCCGAGCTTCCACCGGCGCACAAGATCGGGATCTGAGGGGGACCATGACCGCCACTGAAACGCGCGCTCCTGCGCTGGAGCCGGCAGAGCTCGGCTACGGGTATGTCTCGGCCGACTCGCACGTGACCGAGCCGCCCGACTGCTACGCCAACTACATCGACCCCGCGTTCCGTGACCGTGCTCCGCACATCGTGCACGACGACAAGCGCGGCGACCTGTACGTGATCCCGGGCATGGACGCCATGTCGGTGCCGATGGGCCTGGTGGCAGCAGCCGGCGAGGAGTCATCGGAGATGACCTTCAGCGGCCGCGACTTCGAGGACTGGCACCGCTCGGGCTGGGATCCGTCGACCCGACTCGCCGACCAGGCCCGCGACGGCGTGGTCGCCGAGATCCTCTACGCCACCGTCGGCATGCCGTTGTGCGGCCACGAGGACCTGGAGTACCGACGGGCATGCATGGAGGCATACAACCGCTGGCTCGCCGACTACTGCTCGTTCGCCCCCGACCGACTCTTCGGTTGCGGGCAGGCTGCGGTCGCGGATGCCGAAGGTGGGGCCGAGGAACTCGAGGCCATCGGCGAGGCCGGCCACGTGGGCGTGATGATGTCAGGCATGCCCGGCACGGCCGACTACGACGACCCGTCCTATGACCGCCTGTGGGCCAAGGCGGTCGAACTCGACCTGCCGCTGTGCTTCCACATCCTCACCAACAAGTCCTACTCGGGGCACCGCGGGCCGAAGATCAACGCGCTGCTCAACGTGGTGCGGTCCGTGCAGGACATCATCGGGATGCTCATCTTCTCGGGCGTGTTCGAACGCTTCCCCGACCTCAAGGTGGTGGGCGTGGAGTCCGACGCCGGCTGGGCGCCGCACTACGCCTACCGGATGGACCACATCTACAAGCGGCACCGTTTCTGGAACAAGACCCAGGAGCTCTCGAAGCTCCCCTCGGAGTACTTCCGCGACAACATCAAGCTGACCTTCCAGGACGACTGGACCGCCTTTTCGATGCTGGACCTGATCGACGAGAACCAGTTGATGTGGGCCAACGACTTCCCGCACTCCGACTCGACCTGGCCGCTGTCCAAGGAACTACTGGGCGAGCACACCGCCAAGCTGACCGGGCACCAGATGCGGCGCATCCTGCGCGACAACTGCGTGGAGCTCTACGGCCTCGACGTGCCGTTGCAGCCGGCCGACGTCTCCTGAGCGGCGGGCCCACGGGGGACGCAATGGGCAGACAGCCATGAGCGAACAGTTCGACATGCTGATCCGCGGGGGCACCGTGGTCGATGGCACCGGCGCACCCGGCTACGCCGCGGACGTGGCAATCCGCGATGCACGGGTGGCTGCGATCGGCGAGGACCTCGACGGCACGGCCACCGAGGAGATCGACGCCACTGGCAGGGTCGTGTGCCCGGGGTTCGTCGACATCCACACTCACTACGACGCGCAGGCGATGTGGGACAACCGCTTCACCTGCTCGCCCTGGCACGGGGTGACCACCGCGATCGTGGGCAACTGTGGGTTCGGAATCGCACCCATGCGGCCCGAGAACCGCAACACTGCGATGCGCACGCTCGAGAAGGTCGAGGGCATGTCGTTCGAGGCGCTGTCGGCCGGGCTCGGCGAGCAGTGGCCGTTCGTGACCTTCCCGGAGTACCTCGACGCGCTCGAATCCGGAGGCACCGCCATCAACGTGGCTGCGCTCGTCGGCCACACACCCCTGCGCCTCTGGGTGATGGGCGCCGACTCCACCGAGCGCACCGCCAACGAGGCCGAAGTGGCCGAGATGGCGGACCTCGCCCGGGAAGCGGTGCAGGCCGGGGCAATCGGGTTCAGCACCTCTGTTGCTGCCACCCACCACGGCCACGGCGGCAAGCCGGTGCCGAGTCGGCTCGCCGACTTCGACGAGGTCGACGCGCTCGTGGGGGCGGTGTCAGGCGAGGGTGCCCGGTTCCTGCAGGCAGCGATGGGCCGGGGCTTGTTCAATGAGGAGTTCGAAGACTTGGCCAGGCGTCACGACATCACGATCACATGGACGGCGCTGCTGGCCGGGATGACCGGCAAGGGCAAGCACCACGGCTACCTCGAGACCGCAGCGGCCCAGCAGGCAGACGGACTCCGCATCGTGCCGCAGGTGGCCTGCCGGCCGATCATGTTCGACTTTCGCTTCGACGAGCCGTACCCGTTCGAGCTGCTCGACTGCTTCGGAGAGGTTCGCAACGCCGACCGGGCCGCCAAGGCCGAGGCCTACGCCGATCCTGCGTTCCGGGAACGGTTCCGTGCCGAGTCGGCGCCCGATGCCAAGAACGTCAACGCCGGGTGGGCCAAGCGCGCACTGGTTTCGCGCCACGACCCCGACCCGTCGATCGAGGAGCGGGGGCTCGAGGAACTCGCCGCCGAGCGGGGTGTGGACCCCGAAGACCTGGCGCTCGACCTCGCCCTGGAGTCCGACCTCACCACGCGGTTCCGCTTCGCCTTCCTCAACCACGACCAGGAGGAAGTGCGCGACCTCATCCAGGACCCGCACACGGTGATCACGCTCTCCGACGCCGGCGCACACGCCGACCAGCTATGCGATGCCTGCTGGTCGACCCACCTGCTCGGCCACTGGGTGCGCGACGAGGGAGCGCTGCCGCTCGAGGCGGCCGTGCACGCACTCACCCAGCGGCCCGCCGAACTGGTCGGACTCGCAGACCGCGGCGTACTGGCCGAGGGGCGACCGGCCGACGTGGTGGTATTCGATCCAGAAACGGTGGGCCACAAGCCGCTGCGACGCGTCGCCGACCTTCCCGGCGGGGCGGAGCGCCTGCTGGCCGACCCGGTCGGCGTGGATGCCGTGATCGTCAACGGCACCATGCTGCGGGACTCCGAGGGCGACCGCATTCCCGAGGGCGGGGACCTGCCCGGCAGGCTGCTCCGTGGTGGCACCGCCAGGCATGCCAACGGCGCCGGCTGAGAACGGACGAACTATGGCCGACACGCCCGGGGTCCGAATGCCGACGCTGGAGGAGCGCACCGAGGCCGCAGGTGTCGGCATGTCGGTTGCGCTCTGGGCTCAGGTGATCGGCGACGAGCCGGCAGTCACCTCCCCCGGAGGCGACCGTACGTTCGCAGAGCTGAACGCGAACGCCAATGCGATGGTGCGAGTCCTTCGGGCCCGCGGTGTGGAGCCGGGCGACTCGGTGGCGATCATGTGCCGCAACCGCGTCGAGATGGTGGAGGCCGTGCAGGGATGCTTGCGCGGTGGCCTGCGCTGGACTCCGGTCAACTGGCACCTGACCCCCGCGGAGGCGGCGCACATCGTGGGCGACTGCGGCGCCACCGCACTGATCGCGGACGCCGCACTGGGAGACCTGCCTGTCGAAACGGCGGCCCGGTGCGACACGTTGAGGGCACGCATCGCCATCGGCACCGACGACACATCTCCGCCCGCTGGATTCGAACCCTGGGAGGACCTGCTCGCCGGCCAGCCGGGTGACGACATCGAGGACCCTTCCGCGGGCACGCGGATGCTCTACACATCGGGCACCACCGGGTTCCCCAAGGGCGTGGTGAGGCCCACCAACTACTCGACGGGACTGAAGGCCATCACCGACGCCCCGAAGTACGCTGCCGGCACCGGCCAGCGCAACCTTTGCACCGGACCGTTGCACCACGGTGGTCCGATGAGCTTCAGCCTGCTCGCCCCGCTGGCTTCGGGAGTAGGGGTCGTGCTGATGGACCGCTGGGACGCCTCCGAGGCGCTGCGGCTGATCGAGCGGCACCGCATCACCCACACGCACATGGTGCCCACGATGTTCCACCGCTTGCTCCAACTGCCCGATGCGGAGCGGGCTGCAGCCGATGTGTCATCGCTCACCTATGTGCTGCACGGGGCCGCCCCCTGCCCGCCTGCCACCAAGGCAGCCATGCTGGACTGGTTCGGCCCGGTGATCTGGGAGTACTACGCCGCCACCGAAGGCGCCGCTGCCTCGATAGGTCCCAAGGAATGGCTGGAGCACCCGGGCAGCGTCGGCCAGCCCCCGGCGGCCAACCACGTGCGCATCGCGGATGACGACGGTGTCGAGTGCGCGCCCGGCATCGCCGGTGAGATCCAGATCGTTCGGGTGGAAGGCGCCGACTTCGAGTACCTCAACGACCCCGACAAGACCGAGCGGGCGCGAAGGGGCGGGTACTTCACCGTCGGCGACATCGGCTACCTCGACGACGACGGCTGGCTGTTCGTCACCGACCGGTCGGATGACCTGATCCTGCGAGGCGGGGTAAACGTGTACCCCGCCGAGACCGAGGCCGTGCTGCTGACCCACCCGGCGGTGCGCGACGCGGCAGTCCTCGGAGTGGCCGACGAAGACCTCGGCGAGCGGGTGTTGGCAGTGGTCGAGCTGAATGATGCCGCCGGAGCCACGGCACCAGATGACCTCTTGGACGAACTGGCGGCGCACTGCGCCGAACACCTGGCTGGCTTCAAGTGCCCCTCGGAGATCCGGATGACCGAGTCACTCCCCCGCGGCGACAACGGCAAGCTCCACCGTCGCCAGGTCCGCGAACACCTCCGCTGAATCAGGCCAGGACCTCCGCGAGTGCTGGGATCGAGGGCATCGCCCCCTGGCGGCCGACAGCCAGGGCCGCTGCATGGTTGGCGATCCGCAGCGCACCCTCGAAGCCGTCGCCGACCTGGCGGCGGGCGAGGTAGTAGCCGATGAATGTGTCACCCGCCCCCGTCGTGTCCACCACTTCCACGCGTTCGGCCTCGACCCTGACCACCTCGGCGCCCTGCGCTGCGTACACACCGTCGGCGCCCACGGTCAGGATCACGGCGGCATGCGGATAGGCAGCAACGAGGTTCTCGAAGATCTCCTCGTTTGCCTCACCACCCACAAGGGCGGCGCCCTCGACCTCGTTGACCACGAGTGTGTCGACCAGCTCGAGTGGATAGTCCGCCACGGCCGGAGTCATCGGTGCGGGATTCAGACACACCGAGAGCCCGCGTTCATGGCCCGTTGCGATTGCGTGGCCGACGTGCGCCACCTCGTTCTGCAACAGCAACACATGGCCACCGGCACTCTCCTCGCCGGGCAACCGTTCGAACGCCGAATCCAGTGCGCTGTCCACGTCGCCCGGTGCGAACGCGCGGTTGGCGCCGCTGAAGAGCACGATCGAATTCTCGGCCGCGTCGTCAACCTGGATGATCGCCCGGCCGGTCGGCACATCGCCCAGCCGGATTCCGCTGGTGTCGACGCCGCGCGCCGACAACTCGTCGATGAGGAAGCGGCCGCCCTCAGCCACCTGACCGATGTGGGTCACTGACGCACTCGCCAGCGCGGCCGCGGCCGACTGGTTGGCTCCCTTTCCACCGGGGGCCACGTCGAACGTGGTTGCCGAGATGGTTTCGCCGGGGCGGACAAGGTGAGGCACGTGGTAGGTGTGGTCGACGTTGAGCGAGCCGTAGTTCAGAATCGCCATCGGCCCACCCAATCACACTCGAGCTGTGCAGGAACGTGACCAGTCGCGCTGGGCGCCCGGGATGAACGTTGTTAACTTCTGATCCTGCACATTGCGCGACCAGGCAACGAGGGTGAGATGACAGACCAGGCGACACCGGTAGAGCCGACTACAGACCTCGACTGGGAACAGATCGGCGAGAATCCGTACCTGAGCGGGAACATGATCCCGATCACCACCGAGCTCACCGTCGACCGATGCGAAGTCATCGAAGGCCGGATTCCCACCGAGCTCGACGGCACCTACATGCGCAATGGCTCCAACCAGCAGTTCGAGCCACGGGGGCGCTACCACCTGTTCGACGGCGACGGGATGATCCACGCAGTCGGCCTGCAGGATGGTGTCGCCAGCTACCGCAACCGGTGGATCCTCGGCAAGGGCCTGCTCTACGAGCGCGAGAAGGGCCACGCGGTGTGGGGTGGCATGCAGGACGTCAACCCGCCCGACGAGGAGGCCATGGAGCGCGTCGGCCGTGGCAAGAACATGGCCAACATCCACGTGGTGCGCCACGCGGAGAAGATCCTGGCGCTCTACGAGGCCGGCAAGCCCACCGAGATCACCGCTTCGCTCGACACGGTGGGCGAGTACAACTTCGACGGCCAGCTCAAGGGTGCCTTCACCGCACACCCGCACATCGACACGCACACCGGTGAGATGTTCGGCTTCGCCTACCGGCCGCTGCCACCGTTTCTCACCTACTACAAGGTCGACGCCTCGGGCCGCCTCGTGGTGAAGGAGGAGATCGAGGTACCGGCACCGGTGATGATGCACGACTTCATGATCACCGAGAACTACGCGGTGTTCCTCTACGCCCCGGCGGTCTGGGACGTGATGCACGCCATCCAGCACGGCGGGCCGGCCATGACATGGCGACCCGAGAACGGCGCCCAGTTCATAGTGGTGCCCCGCGACGGCGGCGCCTCCGAGGCGAAGTGGTTCGAAGCCGACCTCGGGTGGGTCTTCCACTTCTCGAACGCCTACGAGCGCGGCGGCGAGATCGTGATCGACGGCTGCCGTGCCGACTCGGTGGAGGATGACGTGGCAGCGGAGGACGGCGGCGGACCGATCGCCCGCATGAATCGCTACGTGATCCCCCTGGCGGCCGGCGGCGACGTGCGAAACGAGCAGGTGCACGACCGCAACGTCGAGTTCCCGATCGTGCACCCCGACAGGATGGGCCGGGACTACCGATACGCCTACATGCTCGGCACCGAGATGGGCCTCGAGCGCACCCGCCCCGACCTCATGAACCGGGTGGTGCGATTCGACTTCGAAACCGGCGAAGAAGACGTGTTCTCCGTGGCCGGCCGTGGCGACGTCACCGAGTTCACCTACGCACCCAACCCGGCCTCGGACCGCGAGGAAGACGGGTACGTGATGGGCTTCATGCACGACAAGGTCAACTACGCCGCAGAACTGATCATCCTGTCCGCAGGCGACCTCGCCGCCGGCCCGGTTGCCCGCATCCAGATGCCCCAGCGGGTACCCGAGGGCTTCCACGGCTCCTGGATGCCCGGGTTGAAGCTCGGCAGCTGAGCGGGTGCCGAGCACCGACCGCACCGGCGCCCCGGCCAGGCTGCGTCCGACCGACCCCGTCACCTGGGGCCTGCTCCTCGCATTCGGCGCCGCAGTGGGTAGCGCCATGGGCGTCATCCCCTACAAGGTCGCGACCGACCGCGCCGAGCCCGAATACGTGGTCGTCGCACTCCTGGTCTCCGCGGCCATCCTGAATACCTTCGGCAGCATCTTCTCCGCGATTCGGGGAAACGACCGCGAGCCGGTCGACAGCGTGGGTGGCCTGGCCGAGGTGGATGTGGAGGCCGCTGATCCGCTCCGGACCGAGCAGCCGGCGATGGCCCGTGCAACATCGATGCAGCTGACCATCGGCGTCGGGATCCTGTTGGGACTGATAGCCGCAGTGGCCAACTGGACCGCCAGCGAGGCGATCACGCGCCTCGAGGTGTCGATCGCCCAGTTGCTCATCCAGATGCAGGTGTTGTTTGCTGCGCTGCTGGCGCGCATCTGGTTGGGTGAGAAGGTGGGCCGGCGATTCCTGGGCGGGGCTCTGCTCGCGCTCCTCGGCCTGGCGGTGATGCAGGGGGTCGGCGGCGCCTCGGCAGGGGTTGCGGTGCTGTGGGGGCTGGGCTCCGCGGCCTGCTTCGGATCCATGCAGGTCATCACCCGCCGCTGGATCGAGCGCATCCACCCCGTGGTGGTCAACGCGCTGCGTCTGTGGATCGCCGCCGCGATCGTGGCCCTGGTGCCCGGCGCGCTCGTCGGCGCGATGGGCCTGCCCATCGCTGTCATCGGGCTCGCCGCAGCGGCCGCCGCATGTGGCCCGTTCCTCGGGCGGCTGATGATGATGCACTCCGCCCACTTCATTCCCGCAGCCACCAGCACCCTCATGGGACTCTTCGCCCCCGTGCTTGCCCTCGGCTTCGGCTGGATGCTGCTCTCGGAACTGCCGAGCGGCACGGAACTGCTCGGCGGCGCACTCGTCGTGGCCGGGATGTTCGTGGCTGTGAGCGGGCGCGCTCGCAGGACCGGTGGCGCGGACCGTAACGTTCCCGCCGAGGCGGCCGCGCCGGATGCCGGCCGCGAATCCGACGGGAGCTGACATGGCCGACGACAGCACAACAGGCGCCGGCGACGGGCCGTCGCAGTACGAGCGGGGACAGGAGATGATCCGCAAGGTCTACGCAGGCGACGTCGTCGACCTGCCAGAGGGCACGATGGCCTTCTACGACGTGATGATGAGGAGCCTCTTCGCCGAGGTGTGGGACCGCGACGTGCTCTCCATCGACTCGCGTCGACTGCTCATCATGGGAGTCATCGCAGCACGCGGCGAGCCCGACACCTGGAAGATCCAGTCAACCGCGGCGCTCAAGCGCGGCGAGCTGACCCCAGACGAGCTCCGCGAGTGCCTGATCATGCTCGCCCCCTACGCCGGCTACCCCAACGTTGCCAGCCTGATCGGCCCCACCGAGGAGGCGATCAGCGACTACGAGTCAGCAGCCTCCTGACGCCTGTCGGCTATGCCGCGGCGGGAACGGGCTGGCAGTGCTTGCAGGGACGCATGCCGGCTGACTCTGCGGCATCCTGGCCGCGCAGCAGGACACGGTCCGACTCGGTGATGCGACGCGCCGAGTGGCAGCTCGGGTCACAGAAGATGCCGGTCCTGTCGCTGCCCACGTAGCGGTAGCCGCGTGCGTGCAGGTCCCGGACCTCGTCGAGGTTCGCGCCCTCGTCGCGCAGGAGTGCGTCCTTGGTGTCGCTGCCGAACAGGTACTGCCCGGTAGCACCATCGGAACGGATCACCCGGTGGCAGGGAATCAGGATCGGAACCGGGTTGGCCCCGAGCGCCGAGCCGACCGCTCGGACGGCATTCGGTCGCCCGATCCGCTGGGCTACCCACGAATACGGGCGCACCTCCCCCACCGGGATGCCCCGCGCCGCCTGCAGCACGAGCCGCTGGAAGTCGGACATGGTCCGCAGGTCGGCGTCCACGGCACGCCCGCGTCCGGTGCGCAGTGCTGCCGTCAATCCCTTCGGAGGCGACGCCTCTGCACCCAGCGGTCGGCCACCAAGTCGGTCAGCGAAGCGCCGGGCGAATTCCTCGGGGTCGGTGGCGTCGCTCAGGAACGAGACCCCGTGTCGGTTGAAGGCCACGCGGACCTCGCCGATCTCGCTGTCGAGCACGCAGTGGTTGTCGGCCAGACCGACACCGTCAAGCACCGAGTCGCGCAGCTCGTCCGTCATGGCCACCGCAAGGCCCCGCAGCCCTTCGAGTACCGGATCGCTGTTGCTCATGGTTCCTCCGTCTGCTGGTGGGCAAGTTGGGTCCGCAGGTCGGCCAGACCCCGCGAGAGGTGGGACTTCAGGGTTCCCTGTGGGCAATCCATGGCCTCGGCCGTTTCGCCAGTGCTCAGGCCGACGACATGGCGCAACACCACGGCTTCACGCTGGACGTCGGGCAGGGAGCGCAGCGCCGCCACGAGCGGACTGCCACCGATCGACTCCATGGCCTCTTGCTCGGGACCTGGGCCGTCGGACCCGATCGCACGCGCAGTGTCATCGGACAGTTCACCAACGGGCTTGCGGCCGCGCCGGCGTCTCTCGTTGCGCACCAGGTTGAGCGCAATGGTCGCTAGCCAGGGCCGCAGGTCGACGTCCGTGGGATCCGTGCTGCCGGACTCGAAGGCACGCCACGCCCGCAGGAACGTGTCCTGCAGCACGTCCTCGGCAGCCTGGGGATCACCCAGGCGCGCACCGATCGACAACACCATGGACCCGTGGGCGTCGACAAGGTCGACGAACCCGCCTTCGAGGTCGGTGGCCAGTCGTCGGCCCACGCGCGTGCTCACACCCAATAGAACACCGCACAGGGGCAATCGGTTGCAGGATCTGCTGAATTGGCCCCTCGGGCCGCCAGGTCAGAGCAGCTCGTCACACTCCGCGGCGACCTCGTGGATCGAGGAGTGGAACTCCTGGGGCACGGTCGCCATCGCCTCGTCGCTGAGTTCGTCGGCGAATCGCAGGCGGTCGGCATCGGCACGGCCCGACAGCTGCGGCATCCAGGCCGAGTGGAGGATCACCGGCACGGTCTCGTTGTTGGTGCCCTTCAGCGTGGCGATCGGGCCGGCGCCCACGTTGGCTGCGTCGAACAGGTCGACGCGGATGCCTCCGTCGGAGAGGACCGGCTGCACGACGTAGCCGTCGTGGCCACCGGCGTTCGTGCCCTCGTAGGTGTCAGAGGTCGGCTTGCCGGCATCGCGCGGCGCGAAGGTGGGCGAGGTGATGTGGTCGCTGGTGTCCTTGTACTCCCAGCGGCTCTTGAGCTCCATGCTGCCCCGCTCGAAGGTGGCAAGGACGCCCGGGGTCTCCTCGCGGACCTGGTCGAGGTCGATGCGGCCCTCGTACATCTTGGCTGCGCGCTCGGAGATGTTGCCGGGCCGGCAGCCCTGGTAGGTGACGTGGTGCAGGGACGGCTTGTTGAGGCCTTCGAGGCTCCAGTCCATGCCGGAGAGCTGGAGGTTGAAGGTCCAGTCCTCCTTGTAGATGCCCTGCTCGAGCACCTTGCCGGTCTCAGGCTCGAAGGTGATCTCTGTGATCGTCTCGGGTGCCATCGCCATGTTGTAGAGGCCGATCGCGGCGGGGTCGACGGGGTTGCCGTTGACGTCGTTGTCGTCGGGCTTCATGTAGAGGGCGAGGTCCATGAGGTCCATGCCCTCCCAGACCACCGAGATGCCGTCGGTGTCGTCGTAGCGGGCGTAGTAGTGCCCGTTGGGCGGCGACATGGTGAAGCAGTGGGGCTTGATCGGAGTGCCCGAGGGCAGCCCTTCGAGGGCGTCCTTGCGAACCAGCCACACGGGCACCTCGTCGTCGGTGGTCACGGTGCGCTCGCCGCCGAGCATCTCGTCGGGGTCGGCCTTGAAGTTGCCGGAGTCACACAGGATCACCCAGTCGCGGGTCTGGCTGAGCGTGTGCACGGAGCCACCGAAGCTGATGCCGTCAAGTGGCCAGTACTTCACGGTGGTGCCGTCGCGGTCCCACTGCACGACGGCGGGCTGCATGCCGAACGTCGGTTCGAACACGGGGCTCATCTTCACGGTCCACAGGCAGTGGCGCTCGGGATCGGCGACCGGGTGCGCCGAGGAGAACAGGAACGGGTGGATGCCGGGCATGTCCATGGACTGGCCACCCCAGGAGTCGACGTGGCCGACCTCTGCGATGAACTCCATGGTCACCGGATCCAGCTCGACCGGACGGCCGGCGTCCCACGTGGTGTAGAGGCGGTCTCCCCAGGGCAGCGGCGCGGTGTTGGCGCAGTTGGGAGCACCGAAGGGCGAGACCCAACCGAGCGCGCCGGTGCTGAACTGGTCCGAGTGACGGTCATACAGGCGCTTTCCGGGGCTCTGGATGACCTTGTGGTCCCATCTGAAGCGACCATCCGCGGCGCCTCGCTTGCCGGGCTCGAGCGACAGGCGAACGATCGCACCCCAGTCGAAGATCGCGTACGGCAGGTTGTGGGAGTTGTTCGGGCTCGACCACACCACGTCGCCGCTGATGTCGTCGGGCCACTCGCCGGAAACGACTTCCAGCTCGAAATCCTTGTGCGGCGCTGAGTTCATGCAACCCGGAACTGGCATGGTTATCCCCCAAATGGTTTCGACTAGGTTGGTTAACGGTGTTTACCAGAGGATCTGAGCCAGTGTCCACCGGAGCGACGAACGAATCTGTGAGAACCTCGGCCAACCGCTTCAGCGCGCTGTACAAGCCGCTCACCGAGGACGGCCTGCGCGGCCGCAAGGCGGTCAAGCGGTTCCTCTACTCCGGCATGGCGTTTCGGGAAGCGATCCTGATCGCCCTCGGCAGGCAACAGCCGCTGATGGAGTTCATCGTCAAGGCCGAGCCGCCGTCGGTCTACGTGGTGTGGAAGGTCAAGGCCGACCGGGTGGCCGACCTGCCGGACGCGCTCTCGCTGCCACCGGACATGCCACCCACTCGGATCAGATGCCTCGACGGCGACGAGCCCGAGTACCTCATCACCTGCAACTACTACGAGGTCGGAGGCATCGCCACCGGGTTGCGCGCCGAATGGTCGGTCTTCGTGGCCGACAGCGCCGGCATCCCGCGCTACCTCGTGTTCGATGCCCGGTCCTCCGAGCTGTCCATGGACCCAGTCGACATCATCACCCCGAAGAGCACGGTCCAGCACGCACGCACCGGCAGCCAGATCGTGACCCAGGTGGGCGACGACCCCGAGGCGCTGCGCTGCACGATCGAGATGCCCGAGGGCGACGACCTCGACCGCCTCGCCCCGCGGGTCAGCCCGCACGCCGAATGGGCCGCCGCCAACGACTTCATCTACTGGTGCAACGGCATGTGTGACCGCACCTGGTACGACGCCGGCATGCACGACCCGCGCAAGCGGCGGGTGGAGCCGGAGTGCTACGAACTCGAGGACAACACACCGTGGGCCGAGCTCCTGGAACCTGAGCCGGTGCACGTACTGGTCTTCGAGGACGAGATCAGCCTGACCATGGCGCCGTGGGAGAATCTCGACCGCCTTCGGCCCAACGACCACAACTCGCAAAGAGGGAGAACCTGATGGACGCAGCACTCGAGACCAGGATCCGAGAGCAGATGGAGGTCGAGAAGGCTCGTACGTCGCCGCTCGACGAGGCGATTCCGATCCCGACGATCCCGACCGGCCGCTACACCGAGCAGGCCATGTACGACCTCGAGATGGAGCGCGTGTTCGGGCGCACCTGGGTGTTCGCCGGTCACGAGTCGGAACTACCCGATCCGGGCTCCTACCGGCTGTTCACCCACACCGGGGCACCGATCGTGATCGTGCGAGGTGAGGACGGGCAGGTACGTGCCTTCTACAACGCATGCCGGCACCGCGGAGCACCCGTGACCCGCGACGAGTGCGGAACCGCGAAGCGGCTCACCTGCCAGTACCACTCGTGGTCATACGGCACCGACGGCGAACTCAAGGCCGTGCCCGACGAGCGCAGCTTCACGGACATCAACCGAGAAGAACTCGGCCTCGTCCCCGTGCGCTGCGAGACATGGGAGGGGTTCATCTTCCTCAACGAGGACGAGAACGCCGAGCCGCTGCTCGACTTCCTCGGCCCGCTGGCGGAGCAGATGGTGGAGATCGACGGACCCAACCAGCGGCTCGTCGGCACGCAGACCTACGAACTCAACTGCAACTGGAAGCTCATGGTCGACGCGTTCTCCGAGGTGTACCACATACGCACCATCCATCCGGACAACGCAGCACTGCTCTACAACGACCAGTCGGTCACCTTCGCGATGCTCCCCAACGGCCATGGCCGCCTCAATGTGGAGAAGAAGGAAGAGCTGCGCGACATGCCGATGGTGTCGGAGGAGAACGACAATCCGCGGGTGCCGGAGCTGTGGCGGCAGACCTCCACCTCGTTCGCCGTCTTCCCCAACCTCGTGGTGCCGATGGACACCGGCGCCTTCACCTGGCTGTGCATGTGGCCACGCGGGCTCGACAAGACCGAGCTCGAGCTGCGCTGGTACGCCCCCGAGTGGGCCGGCGACGACGTGCCCGACGAGCACGCCATGCGCATGCAGCTGTTCGAGACCGTCATGGCCCAGGACACCGCCAACATGGGTCCGATCCAGGAGTCGGTGTCGTCGCCCGGGGCCCGGCCGTTCCAGATCGGCTGGCACGAGCGCCTGATCCACCACTTCCACCGCTCGGTCGACCTGGCCATCGGCGAGGCCGACGTACCCGAAGGCCTGGCCGTGTCCGACGCCCTCGACCGCTTCGTCGAGGACTACTGACCCCAACGACCCGCGCCCGCACCCGCGCCCAGTCGCCGCCAGCGTCACTCGGCCTCACCCGGCCGCCCTGTGCCGAGCCACTCGGCCTCACCCGGCCGCCCTGTGCCGAGCCACTCATCCTCATTCCCCGAGGAGCTGAGCGTCACACCGACGCGGAGCGACTCGAGAAGGGAACTGGAGTCAGCGAGCACACCAGCCTGACTCCAGAGTGGCGTGCGTGGTGACTCACCCCGCTCGTGCACACGCGGCGGCCGACGGCGCGGGACCGCGTCGACACGCCTTGATTCAGGTGATGACAGCCTGCTGAACCAGCTGACGCAGCTGGGGGCGAATGGCATACGTGCTCGAGGGCAACAGCTGGGTCATGAACAGCACGATCATGTCGTCCTCGGGATCCACCCAGAATGCAGTGCTGGCAGCGCCACCCCATCCGTACTCACGGGCGTTACCGACCACCTTCACCGCAGCCGGGTCTTCGACCACCGAGAAGCCGAGGCCGAACCCGACTCCGTCGAAGCTCGTCTCCGCGAACGTCGACTGACCGTACGCCTCGAGGTCGACCCCGCCGGGCAGGTGGTTGCGCGCCATGTAGTCGAGGGTCCGGGGGCCGAGCAGCCTGTTGCCGTCGAGCTCTCCCCGGCCCAGCAACATCCGGCAGAAACGGTGGTAGTCGCCGGCGGTACTCACGAGGCCTCCGCCTCCCGATGGGAATGCGGGTGGGTTGCGTGGCACCGGACCGAACGCCCCGGCCGGGCTGCACTGCCTGTCGGGTGCCGGCACGTACAACTGGGCCAGTCGATCGCGGTCCTCCCCGTCGAGGGAGAAGCCGGTCTCGTCCATGCCCAGCGGATCCAGGATGCGGGTCTGCACGAAGTCGGCGAACGGCATGCCCGAAACCACCTCGACGAGGCGGCCGAGGACGTCGGTGGCAACCGAGTAGTTCCATGCGGTGCCCGGCTGGAACAGCAGCGGGAACGATGCGAACTTCTCCGTGGCCTCGGCGAGCGTGACCCCCTTGGGTGCAGCGAACTCGTAGCCGGCCTTGCGGTACAGCTCGTCAACCGGGTGGATGTAGTGGAAGCCGTAGGTGAGCCCGGCGGTGTGGGTGAGCAGGTGCCAGATGCGCATCGGCTCGGTGACCGGCTCGGTCACCACCTTGGTGCTCGGACCACTGCGGTACGCCCGGGTGTCGCCGAACTCTGGCAGGTACCACTTCACCTGGTCCTTCAGCTCGAAGCGCCCCTCCTCGTACAGCATCATCGCCGCCACGGAGGTGATCGGCTTCGACATCGAATAGATGCGGAAGATCGTGTCGGCCTCGATCGGCAGGCCTTCCTCGCGGTCGCGGTGCCCGTACGCCGACAGGTGTGCGACCCGCCCTCCCCGCGACACCGCCATCAGCCATCCTGGAAGCCGTCCGTCGTCGACGAACCGCTGGAAGTGTGCGTCGAGCCTCTCGAGGCGGCCCTTGTCGAGTCCGACCTCGCCAGGGTCCACCTCGGCGGTGATCGTGGTCATCGGTTCTCCCTCAATCAGTCGGCCCAGGAGTGTCGGCCTGGATCAGTCGGCGGTGCCGTCGGCCTTGGCCGACGCGGTCGTGTCCATCGCTTCGGGCGGTGACGGTAGCTGCTCGAGAGTGCCCGCGAAGGCCTCCTCGGCCAGTGCTCGACCCAGCTCGATCATCTCGGGAGCCTTGTGCATGTCGAGGGTGCGCGCAGCGTTGCGGGGTACCGAGATCATCACGTCGGGCGGATAGGCAGCCAGCCGCGTGCGGGCGACAGCAGCCTGCATTGCCTCGAACGAGAGCTGCATCACCTCGACCGACCCCATCGAGTCGTGCCGCGACGCCCTAGATTGCCTCGAGGGGCGCGTCGGCTTGTCGGTGTCGAGCCGTGATCGCACCGAGTCCTCCAGCTCATCCGGCAGGCGCTTGCGCACCGATGCCAGCAGGTCGCTGTCGAACCACTTGGCGGCCGAGCCACGCATGCGGGTGCTCAGTTCCTCCGGACTCGACTCGCCCGCGTCGACGGCAACGGGTCGGTCCGGCGCTGGTCCACGACCGTCGAGGCTGACCGCCACGATCAGGTCGGCGTGCGCCGCGGCCAACGGTGCGACGGGTACCGGGTCTAGCAGCCCGCCGTCGACCAGCACCCGGCCATCGAGGCTGACTGGCTGCACGAAGCTGGGGATCGCCGTGGAGGCCCGGATCGCGACCTCGAGCGGCCCGCGCTGGAACCACACCTCGCGGTGAGCGAGCAGATCGACCGCCACCGCGGTGTAGGGAATGGGGAGGTCCTGGATCTCGACGTCGCCGATCAGGTCGCCGACCACCTTGAAGATCTTCTCGCCCCTGATCGCACCCTTGGCCGACAGTGAAACGTCCATGAGCCGGAGCACCTCGAACTGGCCGAGGCCGACCGCCCACTCAGTGAACTCGTCGAGCTTGCCGGCGCAGTACATACCGCCGACGCAGGCACCCATGGAGGACCCGGCTACTGCCACGATCTCGGCGCCCAACTCCTCCAGAACCTGCACGACGCCTATGTGGGCGTAGCCGCGTGCGCCGCCGCTGCCGAGCACCAGGGCCACGCGAACCGGTTGACTCTCGTCACTGACGATCTGTGAGTCGCCGTCTTCGACCGATGCCATGGTGCGACGATACGGCCTGTGACCGGATATGCGCGGCGCGGACACCCCACCGCCGTAGCGTTGCGGTCGTGAGCTTCGAAGAGGTGATGGAGAACATCGCCAAGGGATTCGAGGTCGTCGGCGTAGCCGTGCTCGTGCTCGGTGGCCTGGCCGCACTCGTGCGGTCGGTCGTGCGGCGCGAGACCGGGCGCAGCCTGTACAAGGAGATCCGCCGCGACTTCGGCCACTCGCTCCTGCTCGGCCTCGAGATCCTCGTCGCTGCCGACATCGTGAAGACCGTTGCGGTCGAGACGTCGATCGAGAGCGTCGTGATCCTTGGCATCCTGGTGCTGGTACGCACCCTGCTCAGTCTGTCCCTCGACGCCGAGATCGACGGCGTGTTGCCGTGGCGGCGACGCGAGCTCGAGTTGGCTGAGGCCGCCGCCGGGATCGAACCCAGGATCTCCGACGGCAACTGACTGGCGTCAGTGGTTGCGCCTGTACCTGCCACCGACGTCGAACAGCGTTTCGGTGATCTCGCCGAGGGTGCAGTGACGCACCGACTCCATCAGCGAGGAGAACGTGTTAGCCCCTGAAAGGGCCGCCGCGCGCAGGTCGGCCAGGGCTGGTTCGCGGCCAGCCGCATGCGCTGCGCGGAAGCTCTCGATGTGCTCGATGCGCTCCTGTTTCTCCTGCTCGTCGGAGCGACGCAACTCCATCTCGCCGCGCACGGCGTCTTCCCAGTCAGGTGGGCGGAACGTGTTGACCCCGATGATCGGCAATGAGCCGTCGTGCTTGCGGTGCTCGTAGAGCATCGACTCGTCTTGGATCTTGCCGCGCTGGTACCCGGTCTCCATGGCGCCGAGCACACCGCCCCGGGCGCTGATGCGCTCCAGTTCGGCCAACACGGCCTCCTCGACCAGGTCGGTGAGCTCCTCCACGACGAAGGATCCCTGGTTGGGATTGTCGTTGCCGCCCAGGCCCCACTCGCGGTTGATGATGAGCTGGATGGCCATTGCCCGACGCACCGACTCGTCGGTAGGCGTGGTGACCGCCTCGTCGTAGGCGTTCGTGTGCAGGCTGTTGGCGTTGTCGTAGATCGCACACAGGGCCTGAAGCGTGGTGCGTATGTCGTTGAACGCCATCTCCTGGGCGTGCAGTGACCGCCCCGAGGTCTGGACGTGGTACTTGAGCTTCTGGCTGCGCTCGCCGGCGCCGAAACGCTCACGCATCGCGACTGCCCAGATGCGCCTGGCCACCCGGCCGAGCACGGTGTACTCGGGGTCCATCCCGTTGGAGAAGAAGAACGACAGGTTGGGAGCGAAGTCGTCGATCGACATGCCGCGGGACAGGTACGCCTCCACATAGGTGAAGCCGTTGGCGAGGGTGAACGCGATCTGGGTGATCGGGTTCGCGCCCGCTTCGGCGATGTGATAGCCGGAGATCGACACCGAGTAGAAGTTGCGGACCTTCCTGTCCACGAACCACTCCTGGATGTCAGCCATCATCCGCAGCGCGAACTCGGTGGAGAGCACGCAGGTGTTCTGACCCTGGTCCTCCTTGAGGATGTCGGCCTGCACCGTGCCGCGCACCTTGGTGAGGACCTCCGCCGGATCGAGCTCGGGATGCTGGTCGATCGCAGTGTTGAGGTACATGGCGAGGATCGCCGGCGCCGGCCCGTTGATCGTCATAGACACAGAGGTCGTGGGGTCGATCAGGTCGAAGCCCGCGTACAGCGCCTTCATGTCGTCGAGCGTCGCCACCGATACGCCGGACGTGCCGATCTTGCCGTAGATGTCGGGCCTCGACGCCGGGTCCGCCCCATAGAGGGTGACGCTGTCGAAGGCCGTGGACAGTCGGCTGGAAGGCTGGTCATCGGCCAGCAGGTGAAAGCGCGTGTTGGTGCGCTCCGGGCCACCCTCGCCCGCGAACATACGGGTGGGCTCCTCTTCGTCGCGGCGCATCTCGAACACACCGCCGGTGAACGGGAAGTGTCCGGGCAGGTTCTCGCGCCGCAACCAGCCGAGAAGCTCGGCCGGATCGTCGAAGTGCGGCATGGCGAGTCGCGGCACCAGCGTGCCTGCCAGCGACTCGCGCGAAGGCCGATCGTCGCCTGCCAGCCGGTCGCGGTCGGCTGCGAACTTCTCGAGCAAGGCTGTGCTCGAGGGGTTCACCTCGGCGCGGCGCACCTCGAGACGAGACTCCAGGTCGCTCGTGTCGAGGTCCGCGTGCTCCAGTTCCGCGATCGCACCCTCGAGCTGAGCCACCTTGCGTACCGCCCCGACCTGCTCGGCGGTGTCGGCGTGGTATCCCCGCACCGTCTCGGCGACCTCGGCGAGGTAGCGCACCCTGTCGCCCGGCACGAGCACCGACACATTGCTGGGTGTGTGACCTGCGACAGCCTCGAGCATTCCGTCGTCGACCACGAGGCCGTGTACCGCCAGTTCCGAACGCAGGTGCTGGTAGAGCGCCGTCACACCGTCGTCGTTGAAGCGGGCTGCGATCGTGCCGAACACCGGCATCCGGTCGTCGTCTCCGAACTGCTCACGATTGCGGGCGAGCTGGCGACGGACGTCGCGCAGTGCGTCCTCGGCACCGCGCCGCTCGAACTTGTTGATCGCCACCACATCCGCGAAGTCGAGCATGTCGATCTTCTCGAGCTGCGACGCCGCCCCGAACTCGGGAGTCATCACGTACATGGACACGTCCGCGAGCTCGACGATCGCGGCGTCGCCCTGCCCGATGCCGGGAGTCTCGACGATCACGAGGTCGGCACCAGCGGCCCTGAACACGGTGACCATGTCGGGAACGCAGGGTGGCACTTCCGTGGCGGCGGAACGAGTGCCGACCGAGCGGAAGAACATCTGTGGCGAGTCGATCGCGTTCATCCGGATCCGGTCGCCCAGAAGGGCGCCTCCGGAGCGCCGCCGGTTGGGGTCGACCGCCAGTACAGCGACGCGCACCTTGTCCTGCTGGTCGATGCGCAGGCGGTACAGGAGCTCGTCGGTGAGCGACGACTTGCCGGAGCCACCGGTGCCCGTGATGCCGAGCACCGGGACCTGCCGAGCGGCAGCTGCTTCGACCAGCGAGGCCGGCAGCTCCGCTCCGTTCTCGACCGCGGTGAGCGCTGCAGCGAGTGCGCGGTCGGATCCGCCCAACAAGGCGTCAAGATCGATGTCGGTGGCCGGAGCGGCGTCGGACTCGGAGATGATCGTGTTGACCATCGGGGCGAGGCCCATCCGTGCTCCGTCCTCGGGTGAGAAGATCCGCACGTCGTGGCCGGCGAGTTGATCGATCTCCTGCGGCACGATCACCCCACCGCCCCCGCCGTAGACCCTGACGCCCGAGGAACCTTCTTCGGCCAGGCGTTTCACGAGGTAGGTGAAGTACTCGGTGTGCCCGCCCTGGTAGGACGAAACCGCAACCGCGTTGGCGTCTTCCTGCACGGCCGCCCTGACCACGTCCTCGACGCTGCGGTTGTGCCCGAGGTGGATCACCTCCGCGCCCTGGGACTGCAGGATGCGGCGCATGATGTTGATGGCCGCGTCGTGGCCGTCATACAGACTCGTCGCAGTCACGACACGGACCGGATGCTCCGGCACGTGCAGGTCGTCACTCATTGCTTGCCCCTCTGATCAGTGCATCGTCACCGCACCCGCCCCCGACTACCCAGAACCGGACAACCCCTACTTGCAGCGGGAACCCTGACCCTGAGCGTCCAACAGTGGCTTGTACTCATAATGCCAAGGCTCTGCGGGCACTGTACGACACCATCCGTGAGCATAGAGAAGTCGGTCGTCCTCACCGATGAAGCGTGGGCCCCAGTCCTCTATGTCGATCGAGATCCCGCTCTGGTGTTTCGATCGGCCCGGACGCGCCGCCCAGCCGGGACCGAGTGTGTTCCAGATGCAGGTCTGCTCGTCGTTGCTGCGCCAGGCAGCGCGGATCCAGATCGTGCGCTTCTGCACCGGCACCTGCTCGGCCGGTATGCCGAACAGTGCGTGGTTGGCGATGGCCTGGGCCTCCTTGGCGTCCATCGCCGCTATCAACGAGGCGACCGCTTCGGGCGCCAACCCCTCGCCCCAGGGTCGGGGGCGCACGCACTCACAGGGGCCTGTGCTGCCATCCGCGTTGGCGGTCGTCATTGCGAAGTACTTCAGCTGAGACGGCGGCAGACCGAGGAACGCCGGGATGTAGGGCCTTCCCTCGGGCTCGCTGTCGCGCAGCTCGACCTGGCCCGGCTCGCCCGGGCGGCACGGATACGGGCCGGCCGATGCGGTCGGCGCCAGCGCGGACGCCAACAGCACCGTCGGCGCGAGCACCGCGAGGAACCGGGCAATGACCGCACGCCGGGTTCTCATCGCCAGCCGACCTTCTTCATTAGCCTCAGCGCTCTGGTCATGACTTCTGCGAAGCCGCCGTCGCCAAGCTGTGGCAGGGGTGGGGCGAGGTTGAAGAGTCGTTGCTCGGCGACCGTCTGGGCCTCGGTGTACTTGTCGAGGCCGTGCTCGCCGTGGCGACGGCCCATGCCCGAATCACCCATCCCGCCCATCGGGGCGTCGATGCTGCCCCACGCGGCTGCGTAGGCCTCATTGACGTTGACGGTGCCGGCGTGCATGCGGGCCGCCACCGCACGACCCCGCGCACCTGATCCGCTCCAGACGCTCGCGTTGAGCCCGTAGCGGGTGGCGTTGGCACGCTCGATCGCTTCGTCGAGGTCGTGGTAGCGGTAGAGCGACACCACCGGTCCGAAGGTCTCCTCGGCGAAGCACGCCATGGGTGCTTCCACGTCGGTGAGCACGGTGGGCTCATAGAAGTAGGGCCCGAGGTCGGGCCGGGCCTTGCCGCCGGCCAGCAGGGTGGCGCCTGCGTCGATCGCGTTGCGCACATGGGCATCGACCACATCGAGCTGCTCGGTGGATGTCAGCGTGCCCATCTGCACCGAGAAGTCGTAGCCGGGGCCCATGCGCATCGCCTCGACGGCGTCGATGAATCGGGGAACGAAGTCGTCCCAGATGGCGTCGGCCACGTACATGCGCTCGATGGAGATGCAGAGCTGGCCGCTGGAGGAGAAGCAGGCCCGAACCGCTCCCTCAACGGTGCGCTCGAGGTCCGCGTCGTCGAGCACCAGCATGGCGTTCTTGCCACCCAGTTCCAGCGAGCAACCGATGAGCCGCTGGCCCGCCTCGGCAGCGATGCGGCGACCCGACTCGGTGCTGCCGGTGAACATCACGTAGTCGGCGATGTCGAGCAGCGGCGTGCCGATGTTGCTTCCGCGTCCGAGCACGATCTGCCAGAGGTCCTCCGGAAGCCCGGCCTGTCGGGCCAGGTCGAGCGCGTACAGGGCAACCAGAGCCGTCTGGTTGTCGGGCTTCTGCACAACGGCGTTGCCCGCCAGCAACGCCGGAATCGTGTCTCCGGCTCCGAGGCTGAGCGGATAGTTCCACGGCGACACGATCGTGACGACGCCGACCGGGTGCTTGAGTTCCTGCACCGAGGTGAGACCGGGGATCAGCCCCGAGCGCCGCTTCGGTGCGAGGATCTTCGCGGCGCTGCGTGCGTAGTAGCGGCACGTGTTGGCGATGTCGCCGACCTCGAGGAACGCATCTCGGCGCGCCTTTCCGTTCTCCGCCTGGATGAGGTCCATCAACTCCTCACGGGAGTCGAGCACCAGGTCGTGCATGCGCAGGAACACCGCCGCGCGCTCACTGACCGGCCAACCGGCCCATTCCGACTGGGCTGCTCGCGCGCGCTCGGACGCCGCCACCACGTCGGTCTCGGTGCATTGGGGTAGTTCGGCGATCCGTGCGCCGCTGAAGGGAGCGTGGGTCGTGACCGTGGGCGCTTCGCCACTCGAGGCAACCAGTGAGCCGAGGTGGTGCACGAGGGTCGGTGTGAGCGTGCTGGGAAGGCCGTCGGGTGACCCCTGGACCTGTTCGGTGAGATTCACCGGATCGCTGGTCGTTGTCATGTCGCCTCCTGTCAGGCGGATCGATCTGCGGGCTCACCCGCCCGGCGCCCCCACCGGGCTCCTGGATGAGCGAGTTGCAGGCCCTCGTCCAGTATCGGCCCCATCTTCATCGCGCGGAAGTCCGAAAGGTAGCTCTGGCGCACCCGCCAGGGCGCCCGGCTGCCCTGGCGCGGCAAGCGGTCAGCCGCCCGCTTCATGTATCCGGCATCGAGGGCGAGTAGTGGCTCGGCAGTGACCGTTGGGTCCTCGCAACTCGGCGTGACGCTCCCCATGGACCGGTCGCGCATCTCGTTGAGCAGGCGGGCGACGCTGTCGCATGTCAGGTCGCACTTGAGGGTCCACGAGGCGTTCGTGTAGCCGATCGCGAACGCCAGGTTGGGCACGTCCTCGATCATCATGCCCTTCCAGGTGAGGCGCTCGGTGACGTCGAGCGGTTCACCTTCGAGTGACACGGAGATTCCCCCGAGGAACAGGAGCTCGAGGCCCGTGGCCGCCACGACGATGTCGGCATCGAGTTCGTCGCCCGAGTCGAGCCTGATGCCCTTCGCGGTGAAGGTGTCGATCGTGTCGGTGACCACCGACACCGTGCCCTCTCGGATCCCGCGGAACAGATCGCCGTCGGGCACGAGGCAGAGGCGCTGGTCCCACGGGTCATACCGCGGCGTGAAGTGCTGCTGCACGTCGAAGCCCTCCGGAAGCTCGCGCTCGACACCCTTGAGCAGCATGCGGGCTGCGGCTCGGGGGAACCGTTGGCAGAAGCCGTAGAACAGCTGCGACATCACTGCGTGGAACCAGCGGGTGACCGAGCCTGCCCAACGCTTCGGCAGCAGTTTGCGTGCGAGGCCGGTGTTGAGCAGCTTCGAGATCGGACTGTGACGCGGGCCTGCGGCCATCCAGGTCGGTGATCGCTGGAGCATGGTGACGTGGCCCGCCGAGTCGGCCATCGCCGGCACCAGTGTCACCGCTGTGGCGCCACTGCCGATGACGACCACGTCGCGACCCTCGTAGTCGAGGTCCTCGGGCCAGTGCTGGGGGTGGACCAGGTCGCCTCCGAAATCGTCCACGCCGTCCCACTGCGGTGTGTAGCCCTCGTCGTAGCGGTAGTAGCCGGTGCAGGAGAACAGGAACCCGCTGGTCAGCTCGACCCGCTCGGGCGGACCGCCTCCTTCGGGCGGCGCGTGTTCGGCCGTGATCCGCCAGACCGACTCCTCACTGCTCCAGTCAGCCGACACGATGCGGTGCCGGTAACGGATCCGGGTGTCGATCCCGCCTTCGTGCGCCGTCTCGCGGATGTAGTCGAGGATCGCATCGCCGTCCGCGATCGAGATCGGGTCGGTCCACGGCCGGAACGAAAAGCCGAGGGTGTACATGTCCGAGTCGGACCGCACCCCCGGATAGCGGAACAGGTCCCAGGTGCCGCCCATCGAGTCACGTGCCTCGAAGATCGCCCACGAAGCCCACGGGCACTTCTCGGTGAGGTGGTGCCCTGCTGCCACCCCCGACAGTCCCGCTCCGACCACGAGCACATCAAGATGTTCCATTTGGGTTCCTCCGCTCACCAACGCTTCCACAGCACACAAACGAGCGTCACATTCGTCTCCACGGTCGGCTCAAGTTCGGAGCCTCACATGGCCGATCCGAGGGCATGCCGCGTAGATCTGCACTCGTGGTGGGGTTGATGGTCGCCTTTGTCGGACTGGCCTGCGCGCCACCGCCTCCAACCACACCGGGCACCCAGCCACAGCAGGAGATGCCCCCCGCCGGGCAACTCCCCGCCCCGCCCGGGGTACAGGCCTGGATGGCTGAGATGCTGGGTCGCCTGAACGCAGAGCGCGCCGCGGTCGGCGCTCAGCCGCTGGCACACTGCACCAACCTGGACGAGGCAGCCGGGGCCCATTCGGTCGATCAGGCGCTGCACAACAACATGTCGCACACGGGCAGCAACGGATCGAATCCCGGCCAGCGAATAGAGGCTGCCGGCTACACCAACTGGTGGGGCTGGGCCGAGAACGTGGCAGCCGGTCACGGCTCCGTACCCGAGGTGATGACCGGCTGGATGGGCTCGTCGGGGCACCGGGCCAACATCCTGAATGCGAGCTTCAACCATGTGGGGCTCGGGCTGGCCAACGCCGGCGATGGAACCCCTTACTGGACACAGGTCTTCGGCAACAGCGGCACCTGCTAGTTCCACCCGGCCGCCGCGCCCGGCGCCGACCCGTTCCCCGCTCCTAGGCTGAGCTTCCAGCTCGACCGAGGAGAACCGACATGGCAACCGACGGCGAGTGGCACCAGACGGCATGCATCCTGTGTTCTGCCAACTGCGGCGTGGAAGTACGCCTGGACGGCAGGCGGTTCGCGCGGGTGCGTGGCGACAAGGCCAATGTGGAGTCGAAGGGCTACACGTGTGAGAAGGCGCTGAGGCTGGACCACTATCAGAACGGTCGCCACCGGCTCACCCATCCGCTGAGGCGCCAGCCGGATGGCAGCTACGAGCGCATCGACTGGGACACGGCCATCCGCGAGGTGGCCGAGGGCTTCGCGAGGATCCGCGACGAGCACGGCGGCTCGAGGATCTTCTACTACGGCGGTGGTGGCCAGGGGAACCACCTGGGCGGCGGCTACTCCTCCTCGACACGCGACGCTCTGGGCATCACCTACAGCTCCAACGCACTGGCACAGGAGAAGACCGGCGAGTTCTGGGTCGACAGCCGCCTCTTCGGTGCCTCCACCTGCCATACAGCAGGCGACTACGAGCACGCCCAGGTGGCCGTCTTCTGGGGCAAGAACCCCTGGCAGTCCCACGGCTTCCCCCGCGCACGGGTCTTGCTCAAGGAGATCGCGAAGGACCAGGACCGGACCCTCGTCGTTGTCGACCCGAAGCGCAGCGAGACGGCCGAGCTGGCCGACATCCACCTCGCTCCCCGACCCGGTGGCGACGGATTCCTGCTGGCGGCGCTCGTGGCCGCCCTGTTCGAGGGTGACCTGATCGACCCCGTGTTCATCGCGGAGCGCACCGTGGGCATTGATGCAGTTGAGGCGGCCTTCGCCCGGATCGACATCGACGACTATGCGCGCCGCGCGGGTGTGGACCCTGCCGACCTGCGCCAGGTCGCCCGGGTGATGGGTGAAGCCGACTCGGTCTCGGTCTTCGAGGACCTCGGCATCCAGATGGCGCCACACTCCACGATGAACAGCTACCTGGAGAAGCTGGCGGTCATGCTCACCGGCAACTTCGCGAAGCGCGGCGGCATGAACCTGCACACGATCTTCGGGCCGCTGTTCGGCAACCACGACGACCGCACCACTCCCGTGACGGGCCACCGGCTCGTGACGGGCCTGGTGCCGTGCAACGTGATTCCCGACGAGATCGCGACGGAGCACCCCGACCGGTTCCGGGCGATGCTCGTGGAGTCGAGCAACCCCGCCCACAGCCTGGCCGAGTCGGCGCGCTGGCGGGAGGCCTTCGAGGCCCTGGAGTTCTCGGTCGTGATCGACGTGACCATGAGCGAGACCGCGAGGCTCGCCGACTACGTGTTGCCCGCCTCCTCCCAGTTCGAGAAGTGGGAGACCACGTTCTTCAACCTCGAGTTCCCCGAGAACACCGTCCAGCTGCGCGCGCCGTTGCTGGAACCCGAAGGCGACACGCTGCCCGAGCCGGAGATCCACACGCGCCTGTGCCGCGAACTCGGGGCGATCTCCGATGCCGAGGTGGTGCCGCTGCGCGAAGCAGCCGAGCGGGGGCGCGAGGAGTTCACCACTGCGTTGTTCACGGCGGTGGGTCAACGGCCCGAGTTGAGCGGCCTGCTCGCCGTGTTGTTGCACGAAACACTCGGGACCACCCTGCCCGGGGGGCGCGCCCCGGCGGCCATGTGGGGGCTGGCGCAGCGAGTTGCCGGCATGTACCCCGAGTCGATCAGGCGTGCCGGGTTCGACAACGGCGATGAGCTGTTCGACGCCGTCCTGGCCGGCCGCAGTGGCGTGGTGTTCAGCGTCGACGACTACGACGAGACGTGGGCGCGGATCAAGCACGCCGACGGCAAGGTGCACCTCGATGTGCCCGAGCTGCTGGACGAGATGGCCGACCTCGAAGGGGAGTCACTGGATCGCGAGGCTGACTGGCCGCTGATCCTGGCGGCCGGCGAACGGCGATCCAGTTCGGCCAACACGATCTTCCGCGACCCCGATTGGCGCAAGAAGGACCGCGAGGGCGCACTGCACGTGCACCCGGAGGACGCCGCCGTGTACGGACTCTCCGACGGCGGGCGGGCGAGGGTGATCACCGCCACGGGTGAAGCCGAAGCGCTCGTGGAGTTGCACGACGGCATGCAGCCCGGGTTCATCTCGTTGCCCAACGGCTTCGGGCTCGACCACCCGGGCGGCGACGGTGACGCAGTGGCGGTCGGGGTGGCGCCCAACGAACTAACCGATGCCGACAGCCGCGACTGGTTCGCCGGAACCCCCCACCACAAGCATGTGCCGGCACGGCTGGAGCCGCTGAACGGCTAGCCCACGTTGTCGACCAGCCAGTGGTGAACCGGGGCGAACGGCGCTCCCCAATGGAAGTCAGTGCCTGCCATGGCTTCGACTCCCCGTCCGTGTTGGCCCAACCGCGATCCCCGGCTGCCGTTCGGCACGGCCGCACAACGGGCGTGTGACACGTCGGCCATGATGTGGCCCATGCATGACCCAACCCGCCCGGAGCGCAGTTCCCTTCCGCAGCGTCCCGACCCGTCGGGCCCCCGCAAGCGAGCCGCGCTCCTGTACGGCGGGCTCGCCGCCAGTTCGATGGCTGCACCGCGTGTTGCCCGGCTGCTCGGGCGCTGGATGCCGAGGCGGGCAGCTGACGGAGTTGCAGTGGCGGGGCTGGTCATCGGAGGTGTCGCTGTGATCGCACGAATGGAGAAGCGCCATCCATTCCGCGAGGAGTGGAACGAGGACCACGGCGACGTGCGCACCGACACAGCCGACCTGCTCGTGTCCGACGGCTGGGGACGCTCGGCGGCATCAGCGCTGACCGGACCGATCCGCAACGCGATCCGCGGCAGGCGGAAACGAAAGGGAACCGACGGTCTGCTCTCGCGCCTGCCGCTGCCCTTGCAGGTCGCGACGCTGTTGCTCGCATTCGACCTCGGGCACTACACGATGCACCGCGTGATGCATGAGAAGGCCGGGTGGAAACTGCATGCGCCGCACCACAGCCCGGAGCGCCTCTACTGGCTCAACGCCACGCGTTTTCATCCGATCGAGCTCGGGATCGGCGGTACGTGGGAAATGATCGTGGTCGCCGTCCTCGGCCCCTCACACGACGCAGACCTCGCCTACCAGGTGGCGCGGGGCACCTACGGCCAGATCCAGCACGCGAACGTCGACATCGACAGCGGGCCGCTCAACGCTGTGCTCTCGACTCCTGAGCGACACAGATGGCATCACAGCACCGAGCCATCAGAGGGCAACACCAACTATGGCGCGGTCGTGGCCGTGTGGGACCACGCTTTCGGATCAGCGCAGGTACCCGACCGCCAGTTCGATGCCGAACTGGGCAACGGTGACCCGGACTACCCCACCGGCTGGGCAGCCCAACTCGCCGCACCGTTTCGCTGACCGACACGGACGCGAGGCCCAGGGTGCGCCGATGGGTGGCACCTTCACGCCGGCCTGCCCTGAGCACACCGGACCCCCTACCGCACGCCCTCAGAGCCCATGCGCCGTGCGCAGCTCTTCTAGCGGCTCACCCCAGTGGTCCTCCCAGCGCACGCCGATCAGCTGGTCGGCAACCCGACCGCGCTGCCATCCCTCGGTCACCGCGTCCATGACGAACGGCAGCAGGTTGGGCTCGTACAAGGCCATCTGCAGCGGCCGGGTCGTCATGATCATCACGGGGTACGGTGCCGCTATCTGGGCTGCGGTGAAGCAGACGACCTTCACCTCACCGAGCGGAGAAGTGTCGTATCCGGTGAGCACATGGAAGAGGTCGTGCAGCTGGAATCCCCGCTCTGCCAGGTAGCCCTGGTCCTCGCCACGTTTCGCGTGGGCGTCGATGAAGGCCGACTCGCGAAGCTTGTCCACGTCGAGACCGTTGGCGTCGATGTGCTGCGCGAACGCCCGCCCGAGCGTGCCTTCACCAAGGCCACGGAGCTCGTCCATGTCGGGGACGGGGCTGAGGTAGCGGTCCTCGAGCAGTTCGGGTGCCGCCGGGTTCGCCAGCGCCATCGCGTCGTAGGCCTCCAGAGCGGCGTCCCCGGCCTCTTCGAGGAGGGTGTGGGCCAGCGGTACCGATGCGTCGACCGTCCATCTCCGAAGCGACGTGAGGAGGGCCTGGGTGAGTTCGGGGCTCAGTTCGGGCGAGTCGGGTCGTGCAGGGGGTGAGTCAGCCACGTCGATGACAGTAGGCGCGAGGTGGCAGAGTGTCTCCATGCGACTCGTGATCGACACCGACCCGGGCATGGGAAGTCTGGGCACGGATCCGGAGGACGGGTTCGCGATCCTCTACGCGCTGGGCTCGCCGGGCGTGACCGTCGAGGGAATCACGCTCACCCACGGCAACGTCCCCGTGTCGCACTCCTGGTCCAACGCCAACCACCTCCTCCAACTAGCGGGCCGCCCCGATGTGCCAGTCCACGCCGGGGCGCACGAACCCCGTGATACCCAGAAGCGGGCGCTGCAGACCAGCTGGCTCAACCAGCGCGAGGGCCTCACACGGCTGGCCCCCGAGCTGACACTGCCCGAGTCGACGGCGGTGGAGTTCCTCACCTCGACCGTCGCGGACTCACCCGGAGAGATCACCGTGGTGGCCATCGGCCCGCTGACCAACATCGCTGCCGCGATCGAGGCCGACGACACGTTCGCGGCCAACCTCGATCGTCTCGTGATCATGGGGGGCGCAGCCACATGCGGGGGCAACATCACGCCGGCCGCGGAGTTCAACATCTGGATGGACCCCGAGGCGGCCGACGGCGTGTTCGGCAGCGGCGCACCGATCACGATGGTGGGCCTCGACGTGTGCCACCAGACCAGCTTCGACACCTCCCAGGTGGACGCCCTGGCCGAGCGCGGCTCGAAGCTGGCTTCGTTCGCCGCCGAGTGCTCCAAGGCATGGATCGACATCCGCGGCGCGGCGGATGACGGTGACGGCTCACTGCACCTCTACGACTCACTCGCGGTTGCAGCTGCGATCGATCCCGATCTGGTGGGCTGTCGTGACCTGCTCGTGCAGATCGAAACCGGCGACGGGCCCGCGCAGGGGATGACCGTGACGTACACCAACGAGATCCTGCGCATGCTGCTCGTCGGCAAGAACCCCAACACCTCCGTGGCCCTCGATGTGGAGGTGGATCGGTTCGCCGCCCTCTTCGCCCAACGGGTCACCGCGACACTGTGAAGCGCACCCTGCGGGTGACGCCCGGTGCCGACGTGCTCGGCGCGGAGGTCGACGGCCTCGATCCGGCTTCGCTCACAGACCAGGCGGCCCGCGACAAACTGATGGCCGCACTTGTCGAGCACAAGGTGCTCGTGGCCCGCGGCGCCCACTTCGACGCAGCCGACCTGATGACGGTCAGCAGCGCACTCGGGGAGCCAACGGTGCACCCGATCTTCCCCCACCTCGACGGCTACCCGCCGATCGTGGAGGTCATCAACCTCGGTCCCGAGATCAAGGCCACCTCCGTGTGGCACTCGGATGTGACCTTCGAGCCCGAGCCACCATCGATCACCATGCTCGCGGCGCAGGTGTTGCCTGCGGGCAGGGGCGACACGCTCTTCGCCGACCAGGAGGCAGCGCTCGAGGCACTCGACGAGGCCACCGCAGCCGACATCGCGGACGCACGGGCGCTGCATATCGGGACGGGAGCTGCCCTGCTCACCGGCTCTTCCGAGGCGCCGAGTGCGGAGCACCCGGTCGTGCGCACCCATCCGATCTCGGGCCGACCGTCACTGTTCGTCAACGACGCCTTCACCCGCGAGGTGCTCGGCCTCCCCGATGACACGGGGCGGAACCTGGTCAAGAGGCTCACCAGGCACGCCACACAGGACCGGTTCGTGCACCGCCACCAGTGGGAGGCCGGCGATTTCGTGATCTGGGACAACCGCTCCACGCTGCATTTCCACGTGCACGACTACGACTGGGCTGACAGGAGGCTGTTGCGTACCACCCTCGCGGGGGACCGACCGAGATGACAGGCCGCCTGTTCGACCTTCCGGTCACGATGGTGTCGGAGTGGATCTTCAACAGCTACGCCATCACCGCCGACGACGCCCTCGTGGTGGTGGACCCCGGACTCCCGAGCGTCGCCTCACAGATGCTCGAGGCGCTGTCCCGCAGCGAAGGTGCCGGACCCGCCGACATCTCGACCGTGGTGTGCACCCACGGTCACTCCGACCACGTAGGCGGAGTGTCGACCCTGCTTTCGGGATGCGACGCCGCAGTGCACCTTCCGGCTCGCTGCGAGTCGTACCTGGCCGGCGAACTTCCACGGGCGTTCCCGGTGATCGAATCGTCGGTGAGGTTCATGCCGGTCTACCGCGAGCAGCCCTTCTCTCTCAGGGGGCTGCGCGAGTTTCTCGGCCAGGCCCGCAGCATTGGTTGGGGCGCCGGCAACCAGATGACCGTGGACTTCGATCCCGCAGGCTTCCTCTCCGATGGTGACCCAGTGCCGTCGGCACCCAATTGGACCACCGTCGCCGCACCCGGCCACACCGACGATTCGACCTGCTTGCATCATCGCGAGTCGTCCACGCTCATCTCCGGCGACGCCGTGGTCACACAGGACGGCACGGCCTGGTTCAACCCCGAGTACGTCGACTACGCAGACGCCCTCGAGACGGCCGCCCGCCTGAAGGAACTCGACGTGCGCCACCTGCTGCCCGGCCATGGCATGCCGATCCACGGCGCGGACATCTGGGACCAGGCAAAGCACCCCGGCGATCGTCCCGGTGGCAAGGGACTACTGGCACGCTGCTCGCGGCGATTCGGGCACTGGCACCACTGACCGGCTTGGGCCGCCGGATCGAACCGTCCAACCGGACTGTCGGCCCATCCTGTCGCACTACCCTGCCGCCACATGGCGCAAGCACTGCTGGCCGAGGCTGTCAGCGACCACGACTTCGGCCTCGAGGTCCGGCCGAGCGGCGGGCGTCTGCCCGGGGCGGAGCTTCACGCGGAGCTGGCGCGGATCCGCTCCCTGCACCGTCTCGCGCCGATACGTTTCGGCGACTTCGTGATGCAGCTGATCACCCGCCACGACGACCTGGAGGCGGCGTTTCGCGACGACGAGGGTCTCCCCGCCGGGCCCACCTACGCGATGACTGTCGAGCCGTGCCAAGGGGTCACCTTCGAGAGCCTCGATGGCCCCGAGCACCATGTCCTGCGCGACCTGTCCACCCGCGAGATGCGCGCACGCCCCGTTGCCCGTTACGCACAACGGGCCCTGCCGCCCCTGGTGGACTCCGTGATCGACCGCTTCGCTGCGAGGGGTGAAGCGGACCTGGTCGCCGAGTTCACCGCCGTATTTCCATTCCTCGTGTTCGCGGACCGGATGGGTCTGCCCTTCGACGAAGCCGACCGCTTCATGGACTGGGCATTGGGGATTCTCGGCTACCCGCTCGACCAGGCGGCCGGGATGGCCGCCGCGGCCGAGTTGACCGAGTACCTCGACCCCGTGCTGGCGGACAGGCGCCGCTGCCCCGTGGATGACCAGCTGTCGTCGATGGTCACCTCCGAGCGCGGCGGCCGTCGACTCGACGACGATGAGATCCGCAGCCACGTGCGCGCCCTTTTCTCGGCCGGTGCGACGACCTCGTACCACGGACTCGGCAACACCCTCTACGCGGTGCTCAGCCATCCCGGCTCAGCGCAGCGACTGCGGCGCGACCCCGGGTCGATTCCGGCGGCTGTCGATGAGATGCTGCGCTGGGAGCCACCGCTTGCGTTGCTGCCGCGGTTGGCTCCGAACGATGTGGTCGTGGCCGGCCATGACGTGCCTGCGGGCACGATGCTCCTGTTCGGCATCGCCTCGGCCAACCGCGACCCTGCTGTGTACGACCATCCCGACCAGTTCGATCCGGGCAGGACGAACCCGCGGGTACTCACCTTCGGTCTGGGCAGCCACTACTGCCCCGGCTCACACCTCGCGAAGGCCCAGATAGCGGTGGCCGTCAAGGCCCTCCTGTCACGACTGACTGATCTGGAGCTGGTGGATCCTGCAGCCGCTGCGCCGAGCGGCACGGTCATGCGCGGCCCGCTGCGCCTGGACACGCGCTGGTCGAGCTGACCTGCTCAGCCGACGCCGAGCAGGTCGACCACGAAAACGAGTGTCTCGTTGGGGCCGATCACCCCGCCCGCACCCGCGGGGCCGTAGGCCATGTCGGGCGGGATGGTCAGTCGGCGGCGCCCGCCGAGCTTCATGCCCACCACACCCTGGTCCCAACCCGCTATGACCTGGCCGGCTCCCAAACGGAAGCCGAAGGTGTCTCCACGGCCCCAGGAGGCGTCGAACTTGTCGCCGGTGGACCAGGCGTGGCCCACGTAGTGGACCTCCACTGGCTGGCCCGGCACCGCCTCGGGGCCGTCCCCCACCTCGATGTCCTCGATGAGGAGCTCGGCTGGTGGGGCCTCGCCGGCCGGGATCTCTACGTTTGGTGCTTGCTCTGGCATGCCGCCAACGTAGACCGCTGTCACCGGTGAAGGCGCACCGCAACCTCCGACGGCGCCCCGAAGCTGAATCCGGCCCCCGTGGAAAGGCGCGTCACGCCGACTTCGGGATGCTCGCCCCGCTGTTGGTCGCCCGCGGTGACGCTCCATGATGCGACCGCGCCGTCGAGAGGTTCCGCACGTTGCACCACCGCAGTGGGGTCAACGGCATGTGCGATGGCCTCGACCGGCCGCTGCTGCCCGTCAACGAGCAGTCCGATCCAGGAGTTGTGGCCGTCCTCCGATGTGGCGGCGCATTCGTGCAGCGACACGGTCACCTCATCCGCGCCGGACTCGACCCGGGCATCCACGTACGTGGCAGGGCGCAGTGCCGGGTGGAGCTCGAACACCGTGGCCATCGATGAGCTGTCAGTGCCGAGCCCCAGCGCTGCGCGCAGCCGCTCGGCCGTGATTCCCGCAATGCCCGTCAACTGGTGGTCACCCATCTCGGCGGCCGCCTCGGGGCCGTGTCGGCGCTCGACGGCCTGCATGAATGACATCGCCAGCAGGTGCTGCTGGAGGCACACCTCGTCGATGACGGCCACCAGCGCGCCGGCGGTGAAGTCCTCCATTCGGATCGGGTCGATCAGTTCCCCGGAGTAGTTGGCCAAGGCGCCAGAACCGTCATCGACTATCTCCGCAATCGGTACGTCGGCGGCGCGGGTGGTGCGCATGAGGGCGGTCACTTCCGCTTCGGCGATCGGCTCCGCGCCGTGGTCGATGACCACAGTCCAGGCGCAATGAGGGTGTCGGTCCGCCGGTTGGCGGGGCGGGCGGTGCACCGGCCTCATGCGAGCCCGCGGATTGGTTGCACAGGCCGTGGCATCGAAGGTGGGGTCCTCGATGTCATGGCACATGGCCAACACGAACTCCTCCCCCATCGGCTCCACATCCATCAGGGCTCCGCAATGCTCGAGCCGGAAGTCCCCGTGGTCGGCGTCGTGCACTGTGAAGCGGAAGTCGAGGAACTCGTGTGGCGCACCGATGTCGAACTGCATGCCCTTGAAGATCGTGGCGACGTCGTCGCCATCGAACCCGAGCAGGCGCTGCATCCTGTTCGTGTAGACCGGGCTGGCGCCCATCCACTCGTCGATCGCGATGTCGCGCATGCCGTCACGGCCCCACGGCCCGATCAGGTAGCCCATCGCGGCGCGGTCGATCAGGTGCCCACACAGCAGGTACTCGCGCGCCATGACCGCCAGACCTGGTTGGTCGAGCGAGCTGATCGGGTCGATCCGGTCGTTCACTTGCGTGTCTGCCAGTCGCGTCCGGCGGGCATCCACTTCGGGCCCGCCGTCTCGTCGATCCGCTCCATGAAGCGGTCGCCGACCGGCTCCACCAGGTCGAGGAACGCCAGGGTGTTGGCCTCACCGAGGTGCTGCCAACCACCGGAACACAACCTGTCGAGCTCGTTCTCGTGGTTCACCCGCCACGCGATACCGGCGTCGGTGACCTCGCCGCCGGCCGCGAAGCCACGATCCTGCAGCCTCTTCATCGCCGCTTCCATGGCCGCATCGTCGGCACCACGGCTACGGGGCAGCCAGTCGTCGTCGTAGTTGCGCCACGCTCCGTCGAGGATGCCGGCCATCGTGCCGTCGACATCGGCCGCGATATGCATCGCCCAGTGTGTATCACCGCGCCATTCCCGGACACAGTTCACTGCCAACCAAGCTGACAGCAGTGCGTCATCGGGGCGCGGCTGGTCACGCAAGGAAGCGAACAGCACCCGGCCCGCAGGGTCGAGCGAGTCGGCGGTCGCCCACATCGGTTCGGCCAACGCGGCGAGGCCGTCGGCGATCTCCGGGGCGTACTCGTGGATTCCGGCAACCACTCCGGCGTTGCGCGCCTCGGCGGCTGCCTCGAAGGTGGTGACAGCGGTGCACATGTCGAGTGACGCCTTCACGAAGCCGGGATGGATGGACCCGAACGCGGCCGTCACAGCGCCCGGGCCCGCAGGAGCCAGCGAGGCTCCGCGGGTGGCGATGTAGTAGCCCATCCCATCGGGGACCCCGAGGGCCGCGTAGTGCTCGATCGCTACCGGATCCCAGTAGATCCAGCCGATCAGGCGATGGGAGGCGAACGCGGCCCGGCGCGTCAGTTCGATCCAGTCGGTGCTCATCGTTGCCCGAAAGTATCCTCCCCGGCGACCACAGGAGGCCCGGAGTTGCAGAAGCTTCACACAGCAGAGGTCACCGAGGACCAGATCGACCATCTCGGCCACATGAACGTGCGCTTCTACGCCGAGCACGCCCATTCGGGTTCGCTGCGCATCGCGGAGTCGATCGGTCTGGCCACCAGCGCCGGCCAGGCGGTCATGCAGCGGGACCGCTACACCCGGCACCACCGAGAGCAGATGCTCGGAGCACAGCTCGAGGTCCGCGGCGGCGTGATGGACGCCGACGCAGAGCGCGTGCGCCTCTACGAGGAACTGGCCAACTCGGACACGGGTGACATCGCGGCGACCTTCGTGCTGACCCTTCAGCCCGCCGACGCCGATGGCGGGGACCCGCTCCCCATCGAGCAGGGGGTGCTCGATGCCGCCACTGGGTGGAGCGTCGCCGTCCCCGAGCACGGGCAGCCGCGGAGCCTCTCCATCGACGACGATCCCGTCGCGATGGCGCCCGGACTCGACGTGCTGCGCGAACGCGACTGTGCGTTGCGCGAGGTGCGGGTCATCCACCCCGAGGAATGCGACCCGAGGGGGCGACTGCGTTCCGGGCTCGTTGCCGAACTCGTCTGGGGTGGCACACCGGTCAAGGGCCGCGACTTCAGGCCGTTCAGCGAAGGGCCGGGCGGCATGAAGATCGGATGGGCCACGATGGAAACGCGGGGCAGCTGGCACCACCTGCCGGCGCTCGGCGAGCGCGTCCAGAGCTACGGCGTCGAGACGAACATCGCCGAGAAGACCATGACCAGCAACCACTGGGTCCACGACGTGGGAAGCGGCGAGCTGGTGTGCGCCTTCTCCGTGGTCAACATCGCGTTCGACGTGGCGGCCCGGCGCGCGGTGGTGATCCCCGACGACGTGCGCGCCGAGATGTCGCACAACCTGCACGCCGACCTGGACGGACTCACCTCTGACTGAGCTGACCGGCCGGGCTCCATGGCCACACAGCGAAGCGGTCGCTTATGGTGTGCACGGGCCTGGCGAGGGGGCTCGTGCGCACCGACAGCGGCATGCCGCCCGAGGGGTTCCCCGGCGGCCACGGCGGCAACTGAACCCTCGAGGAGCACACAGTGAGCAATCCGATCGTTGTCACGGGCTCGGCATCCGGCCTGGGAGCCGCGCTCGCCCGACGGTTCTCCGCTGAGGGCGCATCGGTGATCGGAGTCGACCGCCACGACGCTGACGTGGTCGCCGACCTCGGCACCCCCGACGGCCGCAGCCAAGCAGTGGCCGAGGTCGAACGCCTCTCGGGCGGGTCGATCGATGGCCTCGTGTCCTGTGCGGCCACCACACCAATCGATCCCGACCCCGCCAACGTTGTGAGCGTCAACTACTTCGGAATGCTCGCGATCCTCGATGAGCTGCTCGGTTGCCTGACTGCCGGTGAAGGTCGGTCCGCCGTGGCGATCAGCAGTATCGGCGCTGCGCACGGCCCGTTCGACGAGGAACTCAACCGCGTCCTGATGGCGGGTGACGAACCCGCAGCACGCCAGGCGGCGGCCGACGGCACCGACTACCGCTCGGCCATCGCCTACAACGCCGCGAAGCTCGGTGTTGCACTGGGCGTCCGCGAGCGGGCCGAGAGCTGGGCCCGGGCGGGCGTCCGGCTCAACTGCGTTGCGCCTGGCCGTATGGAAACCCCGATGCTGGAAGGGCTTCTGGCCGATCCGGTGGTAGCAGCCGGGGTCGACGCCATGCCCTCGGGAATCCGCCTTTCCGCTTCACCTGACGAGATCGGCGGTGCGGTGCACTTCCTGTTGGGCCCCGACGCATCGTTCGTGCACGGCCAGGTGCTGTTCGTCGACGGCGGAGTGGATGCTCAGCTTCGCCCCACGGAGATCTAGCCGGCGAGAGGTACCTTCGGGGCAGTGCCCAACCGTTCCGTCTCGAACCACTCGAGCACCAACCGCAGCCCTGGCCGGCGGCTCATCGCTGCATCGATTGCCGTGGCCGTGCTCGCGGCGGGTTGCGTCGGCGGCGACCGCCAGGTGACAGCGGAGTCCGACGAACGGACCGACTCCGACATCGCCGCGGACACGAACAGCACCACAACGACCGAGGCCCCGACGGGTACGCCCGGCGCCGACACGATCGGCGATCCGTACTACCCCGGGCTGGGCAACGGCGGCTACGACGTCGAGCACTACGACATCACGATCACGGCGGACCCGGCCTCACCCGACATCACCGGGCGGGCCACCATCGAGTCCGTTGCCACCCAGGACCTGTCGCAATTCAACCTCGACCTCAACGGCCTGGCCGTGCATGCCGTCGACGTGGACGACGAGGCCGTCGAGTACTCGCGGCAACCGGCCGCCGGACTCTCGAGCGAGCTGGTGGTCACCCCGACCGAGCCGATTGCCGAAGGCGACACATTCACCACGAGCGTCGACTACTCCGGCACACCCCAGCCGGTCATCGAGGCATCCACCGGATTCACTCTCGGCTGGAACGACACGGTCGACGGCTCCTACGTCACGTCGGAGCCCGACGGCGCGCGCAGCTGGTTCCCCTCCAACGACCATCCTTCCGACAAGGCCACATTCGGATTCGAGTTCATCGTTCCCGAAGGTGTGGAGGTCGCCTCGAACGGCTCGCTGGCACCGTTGGTCGACAACGGCGACGGTACGACCACCTGGGCGTGGGACATGGACCAGCCGATGGCGACCTACCTGGCCACCGCGGTCATCGGTCAGTACGAGATCGAGGAGCCACCACCGGCCGGCGAGGTGACGATCCGCAACTTCTTCCCGGTCGGCATGACGGAGGCACCCGCCGCGTTCGCCCGTACCGGCGAGATGATCGAGTACTTCAGCTCGATCTTCGGGGACTATCCCTTCGACGAGTACGGAGTGGTGGTCGTACCGGCATTCCTCGGGTTCGCGCTCGAGACCCAGACGATGTCGGTGTTCGGCAGGGACCTGGTGGGCATCGAGGCTGTCGTGGTGCACGAGCTGGCCCACCAGTGGTTCGGCAACAGCGTGTCACCGGCGCGATGGCAGGACATCTGGCTCAACGAGGGCTTTGCCACCTACTCCGAGGTGCTCTGGCAGGAGCACCTCGACCCCACGTTCGACCCGGACGTCGCACTGGAAGCCTCGGCGCAGCTCGAACCGATCGGCGACCCCGGCCCCGACAACCTGTTCTCCCGAGCCGTCTACCAGCGCGGCGCACTCGTTCTGCACGAACTGCGGCGGACCGTCGGCGACGAGGCGTTCTTCGACACCCTCCGGGCCTGGAACATCGACTACCGGTACTCCACGGCAACAACGCAGGATTTCGTCACCTTGGCCGAACAGGTGTCGGGGATGGACCTCGCCACGCAGTTCGATGCCTGGCTCAACGCCCCGCAGTTCCCAACGGACTGAGCAGACCGACCGACGTTCACAGCGAGCGAACGACAACGCCGGGTAAGGTCGCATAACCGGCGCTCGGGAACAGGGTGCGCCGCGCATGGCCGCAATCGTGGGGGGAACACATGACTGATCACCTGAAGAGCGACTTCAGTTCCGGGCCCGTTTCGGTGGGCGTTGCTCCGGACCGCGACGTGTCCTTCTCGCACGTGGACGTCGCTCAGTCGGACCGGGTGATCACCCCCGGCGGCTGTGAGGTGCCGGTGACCTCCTGGGCAAACGTGCCGCTGTCAGGAAACGTCACGGCGAGCTGAGCGATGCCCAACAGGTTCGGATCAATTGCCCGCCATGGGATCGGCACTGCAAGGGCCGCCCTGCCTGACTTGCGTAGCCAGCATGTCGAGTCCACCGCTCGCTGGTCGACGGCCCGAGCCAAGTCGTGGAGCGAGGACACCGGCTGGCTGGTCGGCTGCAACTTCACCCCGTCGACCGCCTCGAACCAACTGGAGATGTGGCAGGCCGACACGTTCGACAAGACCACGATCGACCGCGAGCTCGGTTGGGCTGCCGATCTCGGGTTCAACTCGGTGCGGGTGTTCCTGCACGACCTGATGTGGGAGCTCGACGGCGAGGCGTTCCTGGACCGCGTCGACGAAGTGCTGGATATCGCGGATGGACACGGCATCGGCGTGATGGCGGTGCTGTTCGACGGGGTATGGCACCCGATACCGCGGCCGGGCGAACAACCGGCGCCGCGTCCGGGGGTGCACAACTCGACTTGGGTGCAGGGCCCCGGTGCGGCGGTCCTGGCCGACCCTCGCCGCTGGGACACGCTGCGGCCTTATGTGGAGGCGGTTGTGTCGCGCTTCGGAGGCGACAGTCGGGTGCAGGTTTGGGACCTATTCAACGAACCCGACCAGCCGAACGCCATCTCCTGGCCGCAGTTCGAAATCGCCCACAAGTCCTCGAAGGCCGATGGCCTGCTCAACAAGGTGTTCGACTGGTGCCAGGCGGTCGATCCTGACCAGCCGCTCACCGCCGGCGTGTTCGTGGGCGTCAGCGGTGCGGCCGAACGGGTGAGTCCGATCAATCGCACGATGCTGTCGCGCAGTGATGTGATCTCATTTCACAGCTATCTGAAGCGACCCCGGCTGGAGCGTTCGATCGAACTCCTCGCCCGACATGACCGACCACTGCTCTGTACCGAATGGCTGGCTCGACCGATGGGCTCGACCGCAGATCTGATCGAGGTACTGGCGCAGCACGGTGTCGGCGCCTGGAACTGGGGCCTCGTCGACGGACGCACGCAGACGAAGTACCCGTGGGCTTCATGGCTGCGGCCGGTGCGCGGCGAACAGGAGTGGTTCCACGAGTGGCTGCAAGCGGACGGCACGCCGTACCGCGAGGCCGAGGCGGACCTGCTGCGCCGTGTCACCGCAGCGCACAGGGGGCCATCTTGACCAGGGTTCGAATCTTCTCTCTTGCGTGCCTCGCAGTGGCGTTCATCGCTGCCGGCTGCTCGACCAGCGAGGAGCCGGCCGAGCCCGACAAGCCCGACTCTGGTGGCGATGTGGAGGAATCCGCACGAGGGGGCAGCGCTGATGTACCCCAACCCCCGCCGCCCAACCCTTTCCTGGCCGACAGCGTGGTGCCGATCGGGCACTTCGACACGGCGCAGTCCGACACCCAGGTCCACGCAGGGCCGGTCGGGCCGACACAGGACCTGACACAGGACGATCTGCAGTACACGCACCTGGGCCCCGGTCACTTCGGGATGGCCATCTCACCGGAGTACCCCGACGGCACCCGGGTGATCTGGAGCAACGGTGGCGACCGCATCTCCAAGCTCGACTACGAGACCCTGGAGGTGCTCGCGGAACTGCCGGTCGGCGACAAGACGCTGCTCGACGAAGCGACCGCCGACGGCCATGTCGACCAGCTGGACTCGCTGTCGGGCCAAGCCCTCGCGGACGCCGGACTCGACCTGGCCATCAACTACCTGGTCGGCCTCGCAGGCGTGTACTACATGCTGGATTCCGACAACACGCTGTTCGTCGGCGGGTCCGAATCGATCCTCGCCTACAACGACGTCGACCCCGACGACCCCGACTCGGAGATCCAGCTGCGCGACGAGTGGGTCAAGCCCCCCGAGGTGGGCGGCAAGTTCGCCGGCGCCAACATGACCTACGACGGCCGGGTGGCGATGATCACCGACGAGGGTTGGCTCGTGGTGGTGACGCGGGACTTCTCGGACTGGGAGGCGATCCAGCTGGTCGGCGCCGAGCAAGCCCCTGCCCACAATGCCGCCATGGCCGAGGCGGGCAACCGGCCCGGCAGCGCCGACTGGGTGCGCAACAGCATCGCCATCGATCCCGACGGTGGCATCTACGCGGTCTCGCTCGACCACGCACACAAGGTGATCTGGGACGGCGAGAAGCTGTCCACCGACGAAGCCGACGGCGCCTGGGTGGCGCAGTACTCCAATACCTCCACCCTCGGATCGGGTGCCACCCCTTCGCTCATGGGCTTCGGTGATGCTGAGGACCACTTCATGGTGCTCACCGACGGCGACACCGTGATGAACATGGTGTTCATGTGGCGCGACGACATCCCTGACGGTTGGGAGCCGCCTGAGGGCGCGCCCTCGGACCGCGTCGCCGGGCAGCTTCCCGCTGACATGGGTGACGACGCCATCGAGGCGATCCAGACCGAGCAATCGGTGGTCCTCGGCGGCTACGGGGCGATGGTGGTCAACAACCAGCCGACATCGTCGCCACCTGACTTCCCGGCCTTCGGCAACCGGATCCTCGTCGGTTACGCGGGTGCCGACCCGGCGTTCACCCCGAAGGGCGTCCAGAAGTTCGAATGGGACCCGGACGCGAAGGAGCTGCGCGAGGCATGGGTCAACAACGACGTCTCGTCGGCCAACTCGGTGCCCGTCATGTCGCTCGGTTCGGGGCTCGTGTACACCGTGGGTGCACGCGATGGCGGCTGGACGCTCGAGGGAATCGACTGGGACACCGGCGAGTCGGCATTCCACTGGGGCACTGGCTCCGGCCGCTACAACTCGCTGTTCTCGGGGGTCATGGTGGATCAGGACGGTCGGGTCATACACACCACGGCGTTCGGGATCGTGCGTTACGTGCCGGCCAACGCCGAAGCGGGCTGACTCGCGCCCGACACCCGGGCGTTGTGCCAACGGTCCCGGGGTCGGCAATGCTTGCCCGGTTCGACCCAATCCGGCCGGGGGCGAGACGAGGCCGGGCAAGCACGAGAGGTACACGACGTGTCCGACACGATCCGATACGAGGTCTCCGACCGCATCGCAACCATCACGATCGACCGTGAGCAAGCGCGAAATTCACTCGACCTGGCATCCCTCGATGCACTCAAGGCCGCCTCCGCGCGCGCCGAGGCCGACAACGACGTGGACGTGGTCATCCTCACCGCAGTCGGATCCGTGTTCTCCGCCGGCCTCGACCTCAAGTCGCTCTCCAGTGGAGAGATCGACGTGCTCGCACACACGAGACTGGGCAATCCCTGGACGGGGCGCACCAAGCCGATGATCGCGGCGGTCAACGGCCCGGCCATCACCGGAGGCCTGGAGCTGGTGCTCAACTGCGACATCGCTGTGGCTTCCACCGAGGCCGCGTTCGCGGACACCCACACCCGGGTGGGCATCCTGCCCTTCTGGGGCATGAGCGTGTTGCTGCCCCGCTCGGTCGGGCGGCGCAACGCCACGTGGATGACCCTCACCGGCGACTTCATCGACGCCGACATAGCGCTTCGCTTCGGACTGGTCGTCGAGGTTGTGGCGCCCGACGAGCTGCAGTCGGCGGCGCGGGCCATCGCGACCGTGATCGCCAACAACGACCAGCCCGGTGTGCGGGCCATGCTCGGCCTCTACCGCGACGGCGCGGGCCTGCCGAACGACACGGCACAGGAGCTCGAGATCGAACGGGCCACCGAGTGGCATGGCGACGGTTTCGACGCCGCCGCCATCGCCGGCCGGTTCGAGGCCATCAAGCAGAGGGGCCGAGCCCAGCGCGAAGGCAGCGGAGGCTGAGCGATGGTCCGTCCCGCGCCAGTGACTGGTCGGACCCGGCGCAGCGGGAGGTTCGCCGTGTTCATCGCGGCGGCCGAGGCCCGCGGCGTGGAACGGAACCCCTACCGAGCCTCGATCCCCGCCACCGCCTGACAGGTCACCCGGCACACCTTGTCGGCGGCTGCCACACTCAGGTCTGGGCGGGGTCGGAGCGGCCGATGACCCGGCCCTGGCGGAATACCGTCACCGGGCCACCTTCGCTCACGGCGATGACCACGGCCGCGGGATCATCCGCGCTGAACCTGCGCGCGGCTGTGTGGCGGGTGCCGCCCAGCGGATCGACGGACCGCTCCGCTTCGGGCGAAGGCACGAGCCTCACCCCGAGGTGCTCCAGGGTTCCGTCGAGCCGGAAGAGGGCCGCGCCGTCGACCTGTGACAACACGTGCCTCAGGGGGCCGAGATCACTGGGACGGTCCACGTGCAGGGGCGGCGGCGCCGACATCCGCTCCTCGAAGTCCGCCGTGTCAGAGGCCCCGAGGATCAACAGGGATCCGATGCCGGACGCTCCCAGGTCATGCACCGCGAATCGCAGCAACCGGTCGAGGCAGGTCGACGCGTCATCGTCGAGTCCACAGGCCGCCCGTTGCAGCCACGACCCGAACGGTGGCTCGAGATGCCACTCGCCGCTGTCCCAACGCGCAACGCCGAACGAACCGACGACACGCACCTGTCCGTCACCACGCCTCTGCACGACAAAGCCGCCCGTGGCCTCGGCGAGGATCACCAGGTCGCGCTCCGACCCGGCAGAGCGGTCGAACACCAACACGGCCTCCACACCATCGACCCCGCGCAGGGCGAAGCTGACTCGCCCGTCGGCATACCGGCGGGCGTCGTCATCGGCCCGGGAAGTCGCGGGACTCAGGGATACATCGAGGTCTGTCGCCTCGGTCCACAGGTTTATGTCCACCGATGGCAGCACGATCGAGCCGTAGGCCGGGAGGCGCCGCTCGTGACGGGGCGGCCTGATCGCGTAGTCGATCTCGTCGACCAGGGCCTCGGCAATGGTCGCTCCCTCGACCGGCACGCCCTCGTCGAGAAGCTCCTCGCGCAGCCGTCGGAGCCGGCCCGGGGTGACGTGGCGTGGGGTGTCCATGCGCAAAGAGTAGGTAGTCACCGCCCCGATGGGTGGTTGACACAGCGGTGTGGCCGTCAGGGAGAGGCGACGACGTGGTTGCCCTTGACCCGGACGCCCTCGTTGCGGAGCCTGGCCGCGTGCTCCCCGGGGGCCCCGGGCGCCAGCCGACCCGTGGAGGTGACGACCCTCCACCACGGAAACGCCCCGTCGGGGGCCTGCCTCAGGAAGTTGCCGACCGCACGCGCCGCGCCGGGAAAGCCGGCCTCTGCAGCAACCTCGCCGTAGGTGAGCAACTCGCCGGGGCCGGTGTCGTCGAGCACTGCGGCGACCGCCAGCTCGAAGTCCGTCCAGCTCGATCGGTCAACGGCGTCGCCAGGCACGGCCAGAACATACCGCCGCCGGACAGACAGAGGTCCCGGGCGTACGGCGGCGCTGGCATGCACCCCGACCTGCAGCAGAACAGACCTGCAGCAGCCGGTCCGCGGCGCCGAGAAAGCTGCGCCATAGCGTTGGGCCATGTTCGCAATGGCCCAGAAGGAACTCCGCCAGGTCCGCCGCGATCGGCGCACCCTCGCCATGATGCTCGGCATGCCCGTGCTGCTGTTGGTGATCTTCGGATACGCGGCGAGCTTCAACGTGACCAGCATCGACGTGGAGATCGTCGGCCCGCAGGCCGAGCAGATCGCCCCGCAGGTGGAGAAGCTGGGTGCCGACAAGGGCATGACGATCAACGTCGTGAAGACGGACACGTCGGGCGACGAGTCCAGTGCAACCGACGACCTGCGCAACGGAGTGGCGTCGGTGGCCATCGTGACGGGTGGCAACACGCCGCTGGCCCTCATCGACGGGTCGCAGCTGTTCTCCGCCCAGGCGGCCGAGACAGGACTCGCGCAGGCACCGTTCCAGGTGGACACGAAGATCCTGTTCAACCCAGACCTCAACACGTCGTGGTACATGGTGCCGGCGATCATCGGGCTGATCCTCGTGTTCGTGGGCACCATGATCACCAGCCTCGGCGTGGTCAAGGAACGCGAGATGGGGACCCTCGAACAACTCGCCGTGATGCCGTTCACCGCCCGCGACATCATCATCGGCAAGCTGCTTCCCTACTTCGTGATCGGCATGATCGACCTGGTCGTGGTGACGTTGCTCGGCGCCCTGTTGTTCGACGTGCCATTCGTGGGGCCGATCTGGCAGTTCATGCTCGGAGGCACGCTCTTCCTGCTCACAACACTGGGCTTCGGTGTGCTGATCTCGACGCTGTCGAACACCCAGGGCCAGGCCATCCAGCTGGCACTCATGGTCACGCTGCCCCAGGTGTTGCTCTCCGGCATGGTGTTCCCCCTCTCGTCGATGGCATCGGGGGTGCGCTGGATCGCCTGGTTCCTGCCCCTCACCTACTGGGTGCAGATCGCGCGTGACATCACGATGAAGGGCACCGAGTTCACCGCCATGTGGGAATGGTTCGTGGCCCTCGCCGTACTCGGCTCGGTGGTTCTCAGCCTCTCGCTGGTCCGGTTCCGACGCGACCTCGGCCCGAGCAAGCGGGCACGTCGCAAGCTGGCCGAACGGGCTGGGCAAGCCTCGGACGAGACAGAGGACACGCCGGGGACGGCGCCCGAGGAGGCGGCACGATGACCACCTACGGCGTCACCGCCGCCGGTGTTAAAGGCCGGCTCGCCGGGGCTTCACTCTCGGTGGAACCCGGCCAGATCGTCGCGGTCGTGGGCGGCGACGGGGCCGGCAAGTCGACCCTGCTCCAGCTGCTCGCGGGTGCCCTCATGCCCGACGAGGGCGTGGTGCGCTCGCCCACCGAACAGCACCGCATCGGATACGTGCCCACGGGCGCCGGGTTCTACCCGGACCTGACCGTCGCGGAGAATGTCCGCTTCGCCGGCCGGGCCTACGGGCTTGGCGGCGACGAGCTCGACGAGAGGCGCGGGTTCGTACTCGGCCTGACAGGACTGGCCGGCTTCACCGACCGCCTCGCCCGCGACCTGTCGGGAGGGATGCGCCAGAAGCTGGCCCTGGCACTCGGCACCCTGCACTCGCCCGACCTGCTCGTGCTGGACGAGCCCACCACGGGAGTCGACCCCGTCAGCCGCGTCGACCTGTGGCGGGTGATCGCAAGTGCGGCAGCCGGCGGCGTGCACGTGGTTGTGGCGAGCTCCTACATCGACGAGGCGGAGCGGGCGGCAACCGTGCTGGCCCTCCACGACGGCAGCCCACTGCTCGAGGGACCGCCCGGCGAACTGGCCGCATCGGTGCCGGGCACCCTTGTCGACCTCGACGAACCCACCGACCGCGAGCTGGCCTGGAGGCGCGGCAGCCGCTGGAGGCAGTGGGTGCCACCCGAGGCTCGAGGGTTCGGAGCCCGGAGCCACACGGGCGGCGAGGTGCGCCCTGCGCTGGAAGACGCCGTGATCGTGGCAACTCTCGCCCGCCACCTCGAATCCAAGGACGCGGCATGAAACAGCTCGAACTGACCCGGGTGGCCAAGCGGTTCGGCAGGTTCACCGCCAATGACGACATCAGCTTCGATGTTTGCGATGGCGAAGTGGTGGGCCTGCTCGGAGCGAACGGCGCCGGCAAGACGACCGCCATCCGCCAGGCGCTCGGACTGATCGCACCCACCGAAGGAGTCATCACCCAGTTCGGCGAGATCCCGTCGCGCCACACCAGGGCCCGCATCGGGTACGTACCCCAGGGTCTCGGCCTGTGGGGCGACCTGAGCGTGGCGGCCAACCTCGACTTCACTGCCAGGTCCTACGGGGCGGGGCACGACTCCGTCGAGGCAGCGTCGGCAACCCTTCCATCGGACCTGGATCGCCACAGCCGCACAGCCGTGGATGACCTGTCACTGGGGCGCCAGCGGAGGGTGGCCTTCACCGCAGCCCTCGAGCACGACCCAGAACTCCTCGTGCTCGACGAGCCGACCTCCGGCGTGGACGCCCTCAGCCGGTCTCGCCTGTGGGACCTGATCCGCACCCGAGCCGATGCCGGGGTGGGCGTGCTGGTCACCACCCACTTCATGGATGAAGCCCGCCAGTGCGATCGGCTACTGATCATGGCCGAGGGGCACATCGTGTTGCGCGGCACTTACGACGAGATCGTGGGCGACCGCACGGTGATCAAGGTCGACAGCACCGACTGGGCGGCCACGTTCGGACTCCTCGACGAAGCAGGATTCAGCTGCAGTGTCGTGGGCACGGCGATCCGGGTGCTCACCGGCGACCGCGCTGCAGTCGAGTCAGCCCTCGCCGACAGCGACGCCGACCCGACGTTGTCGGATGCCACGGCCACCCTCGAGGAGACGATGGTGGCCGTGGCCCGCGGCTAGACCTCGATGCAATCGGAGACGGCGATGGTGCCGCCGAGTGTGAGCACCGGACAGCCCTTGGCCGTCTCGATAGCGTCAGCCGGGTCATCCGCTGTCTCGATTGCGTCAGCCGGGTCATCCGCCGTGATGATGCGGTACCCACCGAGGTAGGTGACCTCGGAGACCGAGCCGTTGAGTACCGTCTCGACATGGCCAATCCCGCGCCGGTCCACCGGATACAGCACGTGGCACTCGATGTGGCCGACCTTGCCGCGGCGATCGAGTTCTACGAGCACCTCGGGCTGGCTCCCGTGGATCGCCCTGGGTCGCTGGGCGCCAACGGCATCTGGCTCGGCGTCGGCGACGCACAGTTGCACCTCGTGGAACGACCAGATCTCGATGAGGTGAGCTCGGGCTCCCATGTGGCCTTCGAGGTGCAAGACCTCGAAGGCACCGCCGCCGCTCTGCGCGACCTCGGTATCGAGGTCGGCGACCCCTTCGATATTGGAGCGGGCCTCCAGGCGTTCTTGCGCGATCCGTCCGGCAACCTCGTCGAGCTGAACCAGCCGACCGGCTGACCGCACACCGGAGATGATCGCCCTCTGGCTCCTCCTGGTCGCCGCAGGCCTGACCGCCTCGGTGCTCTCAGGTGGGCGTGCCCTGACCTGGGCCGAGGACCTGGGACACAAGGTGGGGCTGGCACCGCACATCATCGGATTGACGATCGTGGCGATCGGCACCGACCTTCCAGAGATCGCGAACAGCATCATCGCCTCGGCCGAGGGGCGTGGCGACCTCAACGTCGGCGACTCGACCGGTTCGGCAGCCACGCAGATCACCCTCGTGCTGGGGATACTGTGCCTCATCCGCCCCATCCCCGTGAGCCGGCGGTTCGTGGCGATCGCCGGTGGGCTCACCGTGGTGGCGTTCGGGCTCGGCGCGCTCTTGATGAGCAACGGCTCGCTGTCGCACCTCGACGGCGCACTGTTGGTGAGTGCGTGGATCGTTGCCACGATCGTTCTGCGCTACACGACCGATGTGCCCCTGGAGGTGTCCGAGGCGCCGAGCGGCGGAGCCGGGGCAGCCGTGTTGGCGGGCAAGACCCTGCTCGCCCTGGCGGTCGTGGCCGTGGGAGCGACCGTTGCGGTCACCGCGTTCGGGCGGGTGGTCGATGAACTCGGGGTGCCGGAGTACGCGACCAGCTTTCTGCTGCTGGCGTTCGGAACGTCGCTGCCCGAGCTGATCGTGAACGCACGCGCGGTGCGCGCCGGAATGGTGTCACTCGCCATCGGCGGGATCATCGGCGCCTCGTTGATCGACGCCACACTGTCGCTCGGAATCGGGCCGCTCATCTTCCCGACCGATGTGTCATCGGACGCGGCCTGGGGGACGCTCATGGTTGGCGGAGTGGTCGCCCTCGCCGTGCTGCTGTTGCTGCGCAGCAAGGTGCACGGCCGGCTCACCGGTGTGCTGGCCATCGGGCTCTACCTCGTGCTGTTCCCGGTCGTCATCCTCTGACGCGCCCGGGGCCCGGTCTAGAGGTTGATGTCGTCGGGCCCGGTGATCTTCAGGAAGATGAACTCGAGCTGGATGTTGTCGGGGTCGCGCAGCACCAGCACATCCCAGTTGTCCTCGGTGGTGATGCCGGAGTTGGGGATGCCCTTCTCTTCGAGCAACGCCGACCAGGCCTCCAGCTCCTCACGCGACGCGACATTGAACGACAGGTGGTCGAGGCCGACCTGGCGTTCGTCGAACGCCTTGCCGGGGTTGTCGTCATGCTGTTCGAGGCCGATCACGACCTGCGAAACCGGCTCCATGATGTACTGGGCGTCCAGCTTGTTGGCGTCGCTGCGACCACCGAAGAGCGGGATGCAGTCGAGCAGGTCGATGTACCACGCCTCGCTGGCCTCGAGGTCGGTGACGCTGAGGTCGACGTGTGAGATTCCGGTGATCGACGGCATGGGTGCCTCCGTTGTCATGGCGGTCCCCGGCCGGGTCCGTCGGCCAGAGTTGACCACACCCGCCGGCCGGCTGCCGCGTGACCGCCATCGGTCACACTGCGCCGGGCTCCCAGCCGGGTGGCGCCAGCTCGAAACCCTCGTAGCGGAACTCCGGCACGACCACGCAGACCACCAGGCTCCAGTCGCCGGTCGTGCGCGCCGCCTGCCAGGTGCCGGGCGGCACCACGGCCTGGTTGACCCCAGTGCGACCGCCGACGACCACCTCGGTCGGCTCTGCGGTGCCATCGCTCATCGAGAGCACCACCGGTCCACCCTGAGCGAGTGTCCACACCTCGGAGGCGTCGATGCGGTGCCACCGCGACCCGGCGCCGGCCTCCATCAGGAACTCGATCGCCGAGCCGGCAGACCGGTCATCGGTCGAGCTGCCCGGGGCCGTCCACACCCGCCGGAACCACCCGCCTTCCGGGTGGGTTTCGAGGCCCAGGTCCTCCACAAGGCGCCTGGCTCCCGCGTTCGTCGGCAGCTTTCCGGCCGCCTCACTTCCGCTCATGGCTGCACGGGCTTGTCGAAGTAGCCGGTACGCATCGCACCATCGCACGGGATGACCGCGCCGCTCACGAACGAGTTGTGCGGACCGAGCAGGTAGTGCGCCAGGTCGACGATGTCGGACACCTCCCCGAAGCGACCCATCGGGATCTTGGAGCGCAGCCAGTCGGCCTGCACCGGCTTCGAGCCCCAGACCTTCTCGCCGAGCTTCGTCATCACCGCTGTCGGCTGGATCGCGTTGGCCTTCACGTTGTGCGGCCCCCACTCGAGCGCCATGTTGCGAGTGAGCGACTCGAGAGCGGACTTCGCCGGGGAGTAGGCGCCGTGGCCGGGGGTGGGCGTGACCGTGGCGGTCGAGGAGATACTGAGTATGTCGCCGCCGCCGCGCTCGATCATCTGCGGCAGCACAGCCTTCGAGAGCAGGAACGGGGCGCGCACGTGCACGCCGAATGTCTCGTCCCACAGCTCGACCGGCAGGTCGACAAGCACCGGTCCGGGCGGATTGCCGGCGTCGTTCACGAGGATGTCCCAGGGCCCTGTGGTGCCGAGTTGGTCCGCCACACCCGTTGCTTCGCCGAGGTCTGCGAGGTCGGCGACGATCGTGGTGCAGCTCGCGCCGGTCGACCCCACCGCGGAGCGGGCCTCGTCCAGCGCGTCGGCGTCACGCGCAACCAGGCACACCTCCGCACCCTGTTCTGCGAGCCGTGTGGCGATGCCGAGGCCCATGCCTCGGTCGCCACCGGTCACGACCGCTCTCCTGCCGGCGAATTCGCCTTCGCTCATTTCGGACTCCAGATGCAACGCGGGCCACCGACTGGCAACCGGGTGCCGCCAGTCCAGCACAGCCACAACCCCAACGGCTGCAGGGTTTCAGCTGTGGTGCGATGCTGTGCCGTGATGAGCCCGACTCCAGCACTTGACCGCCTCAAGCGGCTCCGCCACCGCGACGACCCGTCGGTGCAGCGTGACCTCAACTGGCACGATGCGGCCGAGGTGCTGCCGACCAGCCTGTCGCTCCAGTGGCTCGGGACTGCGGGGTTCGCTCTGTCGGCCGAAGGTACGACAATTCTCATCGATCCGTACCTGACGCGCCGCGACCTACGCACAACGCTGCGCTCCAGCGCCTTGGCGTCCGATCGCGGGTTGGTGGAGCGTCTGGTGCCGCGAGCTGACGCGGTGCTGGTCGGCCACACCCATTTCGACCACGCGGTGGATGTGCCCACCGTGGCGTCGCTGCACGGATGCGACGTGTACGGCTCTCCATCGCTGCAACACCTGATGGGGCTCCACTCGATGGCCGACCGGGCTGTGGTCGTCGATCCCCACCAGCGCTACGAGGTGGGGCCGTTCACCTTCTCCTTCACGCCGTCGGTGCATTCGAAACTGCTGTTCGGGCTGAAGGTGCCCGCAGAGGGCGAGCTCACCTGCGATTCGCTCGACCACCTCGGGTCCGGCAACTACCGATGTGGCCGGGTATGGGGCATCACGATCGAGATGGGCGGAGCCACGATCTACCACCAGGGCTCGGCCAACCTGGTCGACGACGAGATCCGCGCCCGAGATGTCGATCTGTTCCTTTGCGGCATCGCTGGACGGATGTACACCCACGACTACATCGGTCGGGCCATGCGCCGGCTTCGCCCCAGAGTCGTCCTCGCGCACCACCACGACAGCTTCTTCGAGCCCGTCGAGGCACCGATGAAGTTCTCCTTCAACGTCAACCTCGGCGGGTTCGCTGACGACATGAGCCGGTTCGACCCCGACATCGCCGTGCGCACGCTCGAGCCTATGGAAGCAGTGGGCGGCGGGTCAGGCTCCTGAGTCCTGGAACTGCCGCACCGGGTTGCGGAGGTCGATCACCGACACAGCGGTGTCGAGCGCCGAGTGCACATAGGGTCGGAACAGGTCGGCCCAGAGCTTGTGGCCGAGCTCGTTGGGGTGGAACAGGTCGGGGGTGAACCAGCTCAGGTCTGCGTTGGCGAAGTGCGGGTCCGACAGCTCTGCCACCGGCACCCGCACGACCCCCGAACGGTTGGTGACAACGTCGTCGTGGATCCGGTCAATCGTCACGCATCGCTTCGCTGCCAGCGGGCGCAACGCCACCGGCATACGCGGGATGATCGAAAGGTCGCCCACACCGAGGGTCACGACCGGCGCCGCCGCACGCAGCACCTCGATCGTCGCCTCGAGGTCACGTCGGAACTGGCGGGTGGGCGTCGCGTGCATCACGTCGTTGGCCCCGACAGAGACCACGAACACATCGGGTGGATCAACCATGGCTTGCGGCGCCTGGTCGATGAGCACATCGCGCACCCGCGAGCCGCCCTTGGCGTGGCTGCACAACTCGACGTTCCACGGCAGCCTGTCGACCAACTGGGCGATCCACGAACCAGAGGGCTCACGCAGGCCGGGGCCCGTCACGGTGCTGTCACCGAGCACGCCCACCCGGACCGGCATGCCGTGCGGGTCACCGTACTCGCCCGAGGGATCGTGGTCCTCGAAATGGGGCAGGGGCGCGCTGACCATGCGCCTCACCTGTGCCCACATCCCGGCGCCAGCAGCCAACGCCAGGGGTGGCACTCCGATTGCGACCCCCCGCAACATCAGAATCAACAGAGTACCGAGACACCAAATGGTGTCAACAGTCACAACTACCCAGCGGGTGCTCCGGGCGCGGTGGGCTGCTCTGCGACCCGCCTCACTTCCGGCTGGGAGCAATACAGCAGCATGTGCACTGTGTCGATCGCCACGGCTCAACCCGCCACGTCGGGTAGGCGCGACAGGGCCTCGTCGATTCGTTCCTGGGGGTACTCGTAGTCCTGCACCTCACCCGACAGGTACTTGTCGTAGGCGGCGAGGTCGAGGTGACCGTGGCCGCACAGTGCGGTGAGGATGACCTTCTCCTCGCCGGTCTCGGCGCACCTGTTGGCCTCGTCGATCGCGGCGGCGAGCGCGTGGGTCGGCTCGGGTGCCGGCACGATCCCCTCGTTGCGGGCGAACTCGACTCCGGCCGCGAAGCACTCGCTCTGGTGGCGTGACTCGGCGGTCATGAGGCCCAGTTCGTAGACATGTGAGATGAGCGGCGACATGCCGTGGTAGCGCAAGCCGCCGGCGTGGATCGGATCGGGCACGAAGTCGTGGCCGATCGTGTGCATCTTCATCAAGGGCGTCATCCCCGCGGTGTCGCCGAAGTCGTAGGCGTAGGTGCCCTTGGTGAGCGTGGGGCATGCAGCCGGCTCCACCGCGCGGATCTCGGCATCGAGGTTGCCCGCCAGGTTCTCGCGGATGAACGGGAAGGCGAGGCCGCCGAAGTTGGAGCCGCCGCCCACGCAGCCGACCACGACGTCGGGGGATTCGCCGGCCATCGCGAGCTGCTTGATCGCTTCTTCGCCGATGATGGTCTGGTGCAGCAGCACGTGGTTGAGTACCGAGCCGAGTGCGTAGCGGATCTCCTCGTTGGCGCCGGCCACCTCGACCGCCTCCGAGATGGCGATGCCGAGGCTGCCCGGGGTATCGGGGTCGTCGGCAAGGATCTTGCGGCCGATCTCGGTGATGTCGCTCGGGCTCGGATGCACGTCGGCTCCGAACACCTGCATCATCGACTTTCGGTAAGGCTTCTGGTCATAGGAGGCGCGCACCTGCCAGACCTCGCAGTCGATGCCGAACAGTGAGCACGCAAAGGCGAGTGCCGTCCCCCACTGGCCGGCTCCGGTCTCGGTGGTGAGCTTCGTGACACCTTCCTCGGCGTTGTAGAACGCCTGCGGCACCGACGTGTTGGGCTTGTGCGACCCGGCCGGGCTGACGCCTTCGTACTTGTAGTAGATGTGCGCGGGCGTGCCGAGGGCCTTTTCGAGGCGACGCGCCCGGTACAGCGGAGAAGGACGCCACAGCCGGTAGATGTCCTGCACCGGCTCGGGGATGTCGATGTAGGAGTCGCTCGACACCTCCTGCGCGATGAGCGCCATCGGGAACAAGGGCGCCAGGTCCTCGGGGCCGATTGGCTGGCCGGTGCCCGGATGCAGCGGAGGCGGCGGCGGCGCGGGGAGGTCTGGAACCAGGTTGTACCACTGGGTCGGCATGTCCGACTCGTCCAACAGGTACTTGGTCTGTTCGGCCACGGGTCCTCCTCGGCGTGGTTGCCTTCGCGGCCGCAGAACCTACCGGTTCAGCGGACATCCGTGATCGCGAAACCGCACAGATCGCGCACTCAGAGTCTGTGCGGCCGATTGGTGAACCGCCGGTCTCCGGGACTGAAGAACCAACCCGACTGCGCGAGCGTGCCACCGTCCACGGCGATGTTCTGCCCGGTCACGAATGCAGAGAGGTCGCTGGCCAGGAACAGCGCAACGCGGGCCGTGTCCTCCGCCCAGCCGACCCTGCCCACGGGTGCCCAGGTCTCCCACCCGAGCTCGGCGCCCTCGCTGCGGCCCAGGTAGTCGACCTGTGGAGTCTGGGTGACGTCGGGGCCGATCCCGTTGCACCGGATCCCCTTGCGGCCGTACCCCGCTGCGATCGACTGCGTGAAGTGGGCCGCGCCGGCCTTCATCGCCGCGTAGACCGGCTCGACCGGATAGCCGCGCATCGACTCCACGGAATGGACGTTGACGATCGACCCACCGCCGCCGGCCACCATGGCACCAAGGAAGGCACGGGTGACCGCGAACACGTGCTCGAGGTTCACCTCGTACATCGCCCGCCATGACTCTGCGTCGGACTGATCGAATCGCACCGAGGGGCGATAGTCGCCCACGTTGTTGACCAGCACGTCGACCGAGTCGTGCCGGCCGAGTACCGCGTCGGCCAGCGCGGCTACGTCAGACGCCGAGCGCACATCGACCACATGGGCATGCGCGGATCCACCAGCGGCCGCTATGGCGTCGACAGTCCTCTCGGCACGTTCGGCATCGATCTCGGCGAGCTCGACCGTTGCCCCGTGTTCTGCGAACAGCCGCGAGATTCCACCGCCGATGCCGTCGCCGCCACCCGTTACAACGGCGACGCGGCCATCGAGCAGCCGTGACCACTCCTCGATCGGGGGGACGCCGTCACCGGGCTCGGTCATGGCGACTTGTTACCACGGCAGTCGGCCGGGCGAACGGGCGTGTGCTCAGGCGGCCACCCAGACCTTGGCGTCGTCGAGGTCGGCGAGCCTGTAGTTGGCGACCTTGCCGGGGATCATCCAGCCGAACAGCTTCGAGACGTGCTCGATCCAGTTGGCGTCGGACACGAGGGCGAAACGCTCCCACTTGCGGATGTCTTCTGCTCCGAGCTTGGCGTCCTCCAACGCGGCGCCGAGGCTGTAGCCCTCCCACTCCTCCCCGAGCACGAGAAGTACGCGCGCAGCGCCGGTGCGCTCGATCAGGTCTGCAATCGCAGGGATGAGGGTGTCCTTGTAGTCGTCGGAGTGCACCTTGCCCTGGGCGGTGAAGCCCACGACGTTGTCGGGCAGGTCTTCGATGGGCGTGAACATGGTGGACCTCCGGGGATTCGGACCATTCAGACTGTACCGGTGGCTGCGATGGTCCCCATGCGGCCGGCCTGGAAGTCCTCAATGGCCTCTTCGATCTCCGCGCGGGTGTTCATCACGAACGGCCCGTACCGAGCCACTGGCTCGTTGAGCGGCTGACCGGTCAGCACCAGCGATTCAAGCGGGTGCTCCGACTCGGCGGGCACCTCCACCAGCATGTCCCCCGATGTGCGCTCGAAGACCGCCAGCGCATGCTCCGCCAACTCCTCGCCTGAAGTCCCGGCGAGGGCCGATCCCGAGAACGCGTAGAGCGCAGCGCTGTGCGCGTCGGGTACCGGGATCCGAACGGTCGCGCCCGGCTGCACTGTCAGGTGGGCGTAGCCGACCGGGGTATGGCTGGCGGCCGGACCCTGACCACCGAGCACATCGCCCGCCACGACCCGGGCAGACCAGCCGTCGCCCGACACCTCGGCAAGGTTGTCAGCCGTGAGCGCCTGGTACCGCGGTGCGGTGCGCTTCAGTTCCCGGGGCAGGTTCACCCACAGCTGCATTCCGTGGGCGCGACCGCCTTCGGACTGGGCGCGCTCGGTCGGCATCTCGGAATGCACCACGCCGTCGCCGGCCGTCATCCACTGGATGTCGCCGGGGCCGATCACCCCGTGGTTGCCGGCCGAGTCGCGGTGCTCGACCTCGCCCTCAAGGATGTACGTGATCGTCTCGAACCCGCGATGCGGGTGGTCGGGCGCGCCGACGGCCCGGCCGGGCTCGTTCACAGTGGGCCCCATCTCGTCGAGCAACAGGAACGGATCGAGCAGGTTGAGCTGTGGCGCAGGGAACGGCCGGTACACCTCGAAACCGCCGCCCTCCACGGTGAGGCTCGCCGTGACCACCATGGCCAGGGGCCTTGTGTCGTTGTTCATGTAGATCGTCTCCAGCACTGTTGGGTGCGCCCCTGTATGAACAGCAGCGATTCCCCCTGTAATCCTTCCCAGCCCACCCCGGAACGCATGGGGGCATGGCCCGGTCCTGGCCCTACGATCGGAGCATGCCCTGGCGCTTCACCCCTCTCACGGTCGCGCTCGCTTTGGCCCTGTTGGCGGGCGCCTGCAGCTCCGAATCATCTGACAGCTCGTCCACCTCACTGGCCGACGAACTCGTGGCACCCGGCACCGCGTGTGACGAAACGGCGGCCGTAGGAGAAGAAGGTGAAACCGTCGCCGAGATCGTGGAGTCCGTTGCCAGTGAGGCCGGACTCAGCTCGGTGCTCTATCAGGTGACCCGGGGCGACGAGTTGATCGCAGCCGACGCCGTCGGCGAATCCCAGGCCGGCGTCGACGCAGACCAGTCGATGCGGTTCCGCACCGGCAACGTGGCATTCGCATGGATGGGCACCCTGCTGCTCTTGTTCGACGAGCACGGTGATGCCAGCCTCGACGACCCCGTCAGCGAGTGGCTGCCCGACCTCGACGTACCCAACGCGGATGAGGTGACGCTGAAGATGCTCGCCCAGTCCACCTCGGGCTATCCGGACTACGTCCCCGACGCAGCCTTCAACGACGACTTCTACGCAGACCCGTTCCGGCAGTGGAAGCCCAGCGAGCTGCTCGACGTCGCGTTCGCCCAGGAGCCCTTCTACGAGCCCGGCACTGCGTGGAACTACGCCCACACCAACTACGTGATCCTCGGCGCCGCGCTCGCGGAGATCGGCGGCAAGCCGCTCGACGAACTGCTCACCGAGATGGTCACCCAACCCATGGGACTCGACGCCACCGCCGCGGCGCTCACTCCAGCCTTGCCGGTGCCTGCGCTGCACACCTACAGCAGCGAGCGGTCGGTCTGGGAGGAAACGACGTTCTGGAACCCGTCGTGGCAGACCGCCCCCGGGTCCGTGTTCTCCACCGACATCTGTGACCTGGCGGCGTCGGCCGTCGCCGTCGGCACGGGCACGCTGCTCAGCGACGAGGCCTACGCCTCGATGGTCGCGCCCGACACAGTGGAGCTCGGCGCGGCACCCGACACCTGCCCCGAGGGCGCATGCCGCCAGAACACCGAAAGCGTGTTCTACGGACTCGGCGTGATCTCGATAAGCGACTGGATCGTGCAGACACCACTGTTCGGTGGCATGGGCGCGGTGCACGCATACCTGCCCGAAGCAGACCTCGCCGTTGCGATCGTGACCGTTGCCGGCCAGGCGTCAGAGGTCGACGAGAACTACGCCATGGGGATCTGGAAGTCGATCGCCGAGGAGCTCACACCCGAGCACGTGCCACCGGGCTGAGCAGGCTGCTGGCGTCGGCAGCGCGCTCAGCCGGCTACTGCGACCACTCCTTGATCTTTGAGATCGTGTCGAGCTGGTCAGGGCCGAAAGTCTGCAGGTTGAGGTAGGTCACGCCCACGTCCTTGAACACCTGCAGGCGCTCCCGCACGTAGCCCTCGTCGCCGATCAGCGACGACAGGTCGATGTACTCCTCGGGGACCGCGGCCATTGCCTCGGGCCGCTTGCCGCCGAGGAAGAGGTCCTGGATCTCCTCGGCTTCCTTTTCCCATCCGTAGCGGCGGAACAGGTCGTTGTAGAAGTTCTTCGTCTTGGCTCCCATCCCGCCCACGTAGAAGCCGATGACGCCTCGGGCCGCGTCGCGGGCCTGCTGGATGTGGTCACCTTCACCGATTGCCGCAAACCCACCGGCGATGATCTCCAGAGGCTTCTTGGCTGGATCGCGCTTCGCCTTGCCGACCGCGAGGGCGTCGCCCCAGACGAGTTCGAAGCGGTCGGGCACGAAGTGGATGGTCTGCCAGATGTCGGCGACTTCGGCGGTGAGCTCCACGTTCTTGGGGCCGATGCTGGCGAGGGCGATCGGGATCTCGTGTGATGGCGTCGCGTTCATGAACTTGAGTGGCTTGCCGAGCCCGGTGCCGCCTTGGGTCATCGGCAGGTCATAGGTGCGGCCCTCGTGGGTGACCTTCTCGCCGCTCCAGACCTTGTGGCAGATCTCGATGGTGTCGCGGGTGCGTCCGAGCGGCTTCTCGAACGGCACCCCGTGCCAGCCCTCGATCACCTGCGGTCCGGAGGACCCGAGGCCGAGCACGAACCGCCCGTCGGACAGGGCGTCGAGGGTCGCTGCGGTCTGGGCGATCAGGGTGGGGCTGCGCGAGTAGAGCGGGATGATGCCGGTCATCAACTGGGCGGTCTCGGTTTCCGCTGCGAGGTAGCCGAGCGTGGAGATCAGGTCGTAGCCGTATATCTCCGCGCCCCACAACAGGTCGACACCGGCCGACTCGAGGTCGCGGGCCTGCTGGGCCATGACCTTCGGATCGCCGTTGAATGAGATGGTCGTGCTGATCTTCATGCTGTCCCCCTGCCGGCCACCTGGGCCCTGCTCATAGAGGCGCACACCTTACGGCGACCACGACCATGCACGTATCGGTACTGTGGCCGCCGTGACGGGAGCCACAGCCAGTCAATCCGACCCCGGCCACGAGCCGGAACTGCTCACGACCTGCCAGGTCGCCGAGTTCGTCGACAAGGGATTCCTGCAGTTCGACTCGGTCGTACCCCAGACCATCAACGATGCAGCGATCAAGACGTTCTCGGAGCACGGCATGGTGGACATGCTGCGCGCCAAGCCGGACAGCGGAACTCCCCTGGCCGACTGCTACCCCGACCCGTCACCGATCGGGGCGATGCTGCGCCTGCCCAGGGTGGCCGGGATCATCACCAGCCTCGTGGGTCCCAACCCCCGCTTCGACCACGACTGGATGCACGTGCGGCTACCAGGCGACCTGGTCGACCAGCACCTGCACCAGGATGCGATCGTCGACACCACGCTGGCGTTCGACATCCAGATCTTCTGGTTCTTCCACGCCATCGAGGCCGGCGCGGGCGGCACCGGGTTCGTGCCCGGTTCCCACCTGCGCAGGGTCAACGAGATGGACATTGCCCGCTACCAGAACATCGTGGGCCAGCGCGACGTGGTCTGCCCGGCTGGGTCGATCATCGTGTTCCACCAGGGGATGTGGCACCGGGGGCGGGCCAACCGGTCGGAGGCGGAGCGCCGCGCTTACAAGATCCGGATCAACCCCACCCGGCCCCAGGTGAGGCACTGGGACCTCTCGGACTTCGACGAGGTGCACGGCGAGGTGCACGACCACCTGTTCGCCAACTACCGGACCGACACCGCGGCGGGGATGTTCCGCAACCACGAGCCGTGGCACGAGGTGGCGGCCGGTCGGCTCGAGACTGTGCAGCGCTCGAAGCTGTGGCGGTACATGACCGGTGACGGTTCATTCGACTCGGACTGGTACCTCACGCGCACCGAGCAGCGGGCGCCGCTGGCCGGCGAGAGCGTAGGCCCGGCGGGCGAGTCCGTCGCTGCTGGTTCGGGTGGAGTTACCGGCTCGGGCGAGGGCACCGGATCACGCGGGGCGGGTGCCTGATGGGAGCCCGCCAGGACGTGCTGTTCCTCTGGCTTCAAACGAGCGCTCTCGACTCGAACGTGATCGCATGGGCCCGCTACGACGGAACCGGCGAGGGCCCTACCCCGCCGGGCGACTCCAAGGCCGACCCGCCCTACCCGACGGGCGTCGCAGCCCTGCGCGACGGCTGGCGGCTCATCCAGGCGAGTCAGCTCACCGCTCCCGCCCCGGGCGCGGAGCGCCAGGTTGACTACCTGCGCCACGAGTTTGTGTTCGAACAGCTCATCGACCTCTAGCGCCCGGCAGCGATTCGTTAGCACGGTTCCACGTCTGACGATGTCTCGGCGTGGGGAACGAAACTCACGGAATGCAATAGCTGCGAACTGGACACCGACATCGCCACGAGCTCCACCGCTCGCACTGTGTACCGGACTGACCGCTGGATGTGTTCGCCAGCTTGCGCCTCGAGTCGTCGGAGAGGTCCCTCACATTCCGGCGACGGTCCGAAGTGGACTCGGAACCGCCTGAGAAAACAGAAAGCCCTGCCCCACCAGCCAACCCGCCGCGCGGACCAACTCCGCCTGCTGAGTCGTCTCGATACCCTCCGCGACCAGCTCGCACCCAAGCGAATCTCCCAGAACCGCCAAACTGGCCACCAACTCCACAGTCTCCTCATCGACAGCCTTGCCTCCAGCGGTCAATGCCTGGGTGAACGACTTGTCTAGCTTCAGGCCAGATATCGGATGCTCCGCAAGAGATGAGATCGATGAATACCCGGTTCCGAAGTCGTCCAGGCTCAGCCTCACACCCTCGCGAGCTAGTTCCCACAGCGACGACTTTGCATCGGCTTCGAGAACGAACAGTCCGGCTTCCGTGATCTCCAGGACGATCCTCGATGGGTCCAACCCGTAGCCATCAATAGAGCGCCTGAGCAGGAGGGCAAATCGTGGATCCGACAACTCGCGTGGAGATGCATTGATCGCCATCGTGAGGTGGCTCGGCAACTGACTGAACTTACGAAAGGCGCCGCTTAGAACCTGGTCCGCAACCTGTGGCATCACGCCCGCCTGCTCGGCCGGCTCTATGAAATCACCCGCACCTATTACGGCGCCACCCGGCTCGACACACCGTGCCAGTACTTCGTGCCCAACAATCTCGTGGCTTTCAAGATCAACCAGTGGCTGATACCAAGCGTCGAAACAATCCCCTTCAACGCATGCGATCACTGTCGCGATCTTCTCGAGACGCTGGGAAGCAGCCAGTCCCATAGCTGCCGTGTAGGTGGCGACGCCCGATTCTGAGGCACCCGAGCGAGTCCTGCTCTCCTTTGCTGCATGCAGGGCCAGACCGGCACGGTGAACGACCTGCATCGCGGACAGCCGTCCGGACTCAGCGGCTCCCACGGATGCTGCCACCGGTACCATCAAGCCGTCGATGTCGACGGGCTCGGAGTTGATCGCATCTGAAATCCGGCTGGCAAATGAATCCAGATTCGCGTTCTGTCGGCTGAACCCCAGGTTTCCGGAGCGGAGTGCGATGACGAACTCGTCTCCCCCAATACGGCCTACGACGTCGTCAGCAGTACGAGTTGCTTTTTTAAGCCGCTGCGCCACCTCTTGTAGCACCTGATCACCAGCTGCATGTGACATACCGTCGTTTATTGACTTGAAGTGATCGATGTCAACGAACATCACCACCAACGGGCCGCTGGCGATTCTTACTTCTAGCTCCGACAGGATGCCCTTCCGGTTCAG